>NZ_JBQTHF010000104.1:0-2236 GCF_052390155.1 Actinokineospora sp.
ACACCGCCACCGAACACAACCCGGCCACCCCACGAGCAACCTCCACCACACCATCGGCACCCGCCAACAACACCGCCCGATGATCAAACACCGACCGACCCCCAACCAACGACAACCCCACATCCACCGGATCCCCCACCACCGCACCAAGCCGCCCGACCTGCCCATCCAACGCCCCCACCGACTTCGCCGACACCACCCACGGCACCACCGAAGGCGCCACCAGAGGCTCCGCGACAACCTCGACGGACGCCGGAACCTGCTCCAAGATCACATGGGCGTTCGTCCCACTGATCCCGAACGACGACACCCCAGCCCGCCGCACCCGACCGCTCTCGGGCCACTCCACCGCGCCGGTGGCCAACGCCATCGCACCGGCCGACCACTCCACATGCGACGAAGCCGTGTCCGCGTGCAGCGTCGCGGGCACCACCCCGTGCCGCATCGCCAGCACCATCTTGATCACACCCGCGACGCCTGCGGCCGCCTGCGTGTGCCCGATGTTCGACTTCACCGACCCCAACAGCAGCGGCCGCTCCCGGTCCTGGCCGTAGGTGGCCAGCAACGCCTGCGCCTCGATCGGGTCGCCCAGCGAAGTCCCCGTGCCGTGCGCTTCCACCGCATCGACGTCCCCAGTGGACAGACCGGCGCTCGCGAGAGCCTGGCGGATCACGCGCTGCTGCGACGGACCGTTCGGCGCGGTGAGCCCGTTCGACGCGCCGTCCTGGTTCACCGCCGAACCCCGCACCACCGCGAAAATCGGATGCCCAAGCCGCTCGGCGTCCGACCGTCGTTCCAGCAGAAGCATGCCGACACCTTCGGACCAGCCGACACCGTCGGCGGAGTCCGAGAACGCCTTGCACCGCCCATCGGGCGACAGACCACGCTGCCGGGAGAAGTCGATGAACGCGCCCGGGGTGGACATGACGGTGACACCGCCTGCCAGGGCGAGGGAGCACTCGCCCGCCCGCAGGGCCTGCATCGCCCAGTGCATGGCCACCAGCGACGACGAGCACGCGGTGTCCACGGTGACGGCGGGGCCTTCCAGGCCGAGGGTGTAGGAGACCCGCCCGGAGGCGATGCTCAACGAGGTGCCGCTGCCCTGGTGGCCTTCGAAAGCCTCGTCGGTGAGCAGTGCGCTGTAGTCGTTGTACATCACGCCAGCGAACACGCCGGTTTGGCTGCCCCGCAACGACACCGGGTCGATCCCGGCCCGCTCGATGGCCTCCCACGAGACCTCCAGCAGCAACCGCTGCTGCGAGTCCGTGGCCAGCGCCTCACGCGGTGACATCCCGAAGAACGCCGGATCGAACTCGCCTGCGTTGTGCAGGAACCCGCCCGATCGCGTGTACGACGTGCCCGCGTGGTCAGGATCGGGGTGATACAGGGATTCCAGGTCCCAGCCGCGGTCGGCGGGGAACCCGGTGATCGCGTCGACCCCGCCGTTCACCAGGGCCCACAAGTCTTCCGGCGTGCGGACGCCACCGGGATAGCGGCACGCCATTCCGACCACCACGATCGGATCGTCCGCCAGCGGCGGCAACGACCCCACCGGAATCGACATCGCGGGCTCGGTGTCGAACAGTTCACCCAGTAGGTAGCCGGCCAACGCCACCGCGGTCGGGTAGTCGAACACGACCGTGGCGGGCAGGCGCAGCCCGGTCTCCGCGCTCAACCGGTTGCGCATCTCCACGGAGGTCAGGGAATCGAACCCGAGATCGCGGAACGCGCGTGTCGGGTCGACGGCGGTGGTCGCCGCGTGCCCGAGTACCTGGGCCACTTGGACCCGCACCAGGTCCACCAGCGCGTGCAGGCGCTCCGTCTCACCGAGGGCGGACAACCGCTGTACCAGTCCGGCCGTGGCGCTCGCGCCACCCGCGACCGACCGTCGCGGTCGCAGCCGAACCAGGCCGCGCAGCAGCGAAGCGACCTCACCCTGGGCGCGCAGCGCGGCCAGGTCGAGCCGGACCGGCACGACCACCGCGTCCCCACAGCCGAGTGCGGCGTCGAACAGCGCCAGCCCCTGCTCCACCGACAACGGCGGCATACCCGACCGCGACAACCGCCCCATCTCGGCATCGGACAACCCACCAGTCATCCCCACACCCTGACCCCACGGCCCCCACGCCAACGACACACCCGGCAAACCCAGATCTCGCCGATGCTGCGCCAACCCATCCAAAAACGCATTACCCGCCGCATAATTCCCCTGCCCCGCCGCACCAAACACACCAGC
>NZ_JBQTHF010000105.1:0-17630 GCF_052390155.1 Actinokineospora sp.
ACGCGAGCTCCTGGCAGATGGAATGGCGTCGATAACCACCCATCTACCAGGAGCTCGCCCCGTTCAGGGCCACCACACGCCCGAAGATCCACATCCGTGACCAGCCCCGAGTTTCAAAATGCCCACTCAGGGTCGCTTGGCGCCGCGCCGACGAGCGGGAGGAAGCGCAGGTAGGCGCGGGCGCGCACTCGGCAAGCGGACACCGGGCCGCTCGCCTGCCCGGCTCTTCTCCGTTCGCACGTGCACATGGACACCGTCGAACGGTTTCGGCAGTGCATTGCCCGAGTCCGCCTGTCTCTGCCCTATTCTCTGTGTTATGGACATGCCCGACAGCGAGTGGGTTGAGGTGGAACCGCTTCCGCACGTCAATGGTGACGTGCGGTCCGTCCTCGACTCGGTGGCGTCGCTCAAGGCAGCGTGGGAAACCGTGGTGTCCCACAACACGGAGTCTTTTCGTGAGTCGCGTCGACGGGGCCTGCGCAGGCACGCTATCGAGACTGGCATCATCGAACGCCTCTACGACGTCGATTGGGGTGTCACGGAAGCATTGGTCGCTGAAGGAATCACCGCGGAAGCGGTCGCGCGCGCGAACTCCGGCGCTCTCGGCGAGGATGTACTGCAGACCATCAACTCCCAGTATGACGCCCTCCAGTTCTTGTCAGAGGTTGCCAGGGACAAGACCCGACTGACCACCTCACTGATCAAGCAGCTACACCATGCCTTCACCAGGACACAGCGGACCTACACGGCGACGGGACCGAACGGAATGCGGTTCGAGGCCACGCTGCTCCACGGTGAATGGAAGCAGCAGTCGAACCACGTCACTCGCCCGGATGGATCGAAGCTGGAATACACGCCTGCCGATCAGGTTCAGCCGCAGATGGATCGCTTGGTCGAATTGTACAACGAGATGGGTGATGAGGACCCGGTCGTGCGGTCGGCCTGGCTGCACCACCGGTTCGTTCGAATCCACCCGTTTCAAGACGGCAACGGCCGCGTCGCACGAGGTCTGACCCTGCTGACGTTGCTGTCCGCCAATCTCGCGCCACTGGTGGTCGATCGGCGCGAACGGGACCGGTACATCGAGTGCCTCGATCGTGCCAACGCGGGAGATCTCCGGCCGCTCGTGCGGTTCTTCGCCGAACTGGAGATCGTCGCGCTGCGCAGTGAACTGGAGCGCCCCGCGGTGGAGCGCGGCGGCGCTGGCTCAGGCGGCGCGCTGGCTGTTCTCGATGCACACATAGACCGCCTGCGGAACCTCCGCAACGAAAAGGGGGCGGGAGACCGGCGCGCGCGAATCGAGTCGCTGGCGAACAGTATCCACGGGCGAATCGGCTCGTGGCTGTCCGCATTCGGCGACCACGTACAAGAGCGCTATCGCGCGATCGACCCGTCTGCATCGGCCCTGACCACTTCAGTCGGCCCGCCCGACGACAAGGCGCGGTGGTGGCGACGCCAGGTCGTCACCACCGCCCGCAGTGTCGACTTCTACGTCAACCTCACCGATGGCGTGTGGTGGTCCCAACTGCGGCTCGACGTTCTGGGGCAACGACTCCGGTACCTCGTATTCCTCCAGAAAGTGGGCCACGGCGAATCAGGCGTGCTGACCCTCACGGTATATGCCGAGGTTGTCGAGAAAACCGGCGAAGATGGCCGTGACACCGCCGAGCAGATTGCCGTCTCAAGTCCCACGGAGAGCGTCACGTGGACTTATGTCGATTCGCTGGAAACGCAGTGGGAGCGGGTTGAGGAACTACTGGACGACAGTCTGGTGGTCGCGCTTGACAGGTTCTCGAATGGGCTTAGCTGACCGCGTGGGTCAGCGGCGTTCGACGGTGAAGCTGTAGCAGCCGCTGAGCACGTTCCTGGCGTGGATGAAGGTGATCTCGTCGACGGCGAGCAGTTCGGCGATGGCGGCGTCGAGGTCGTCGTCGGGCTCTACCAGGCGGGTGTGGTCGTAGGCGATGCGGTGGTCGGGGCCGTAGGGCCGCAGGATCTGGCGGCGGCCGCGGAACTGCGCGGGCAGCGCGTCGCGCGGGGCGGGGTCGCATGGGGTCGCGTGCACGACTATCGGGCCGGTCTCCGCGTACGCGCCGCGCCACGGGAAGGGGGACCAGGCCACGATCGCCACCTCGTCGCCGGGGGGCGAGTCGCGCAGGCAGCAGCGCAGCGGCCAACCGCCTGTATCGTCGGTGAACGGGTCCATGGGCAGGCCGAGGTGGTCGAGTTTGGTCGTCCAGAACTCGTCGAGCTGGTTGGTGGCCAAGCCGAAGTAGGTGGGCATACCGGCAATCATGCGAGCGAGCCAGCGGGAGTGCCGGCGGGAATCGGACCTCGCGTTCAGCCCGCGCAGGTCAGGTCGGCGGGCGGCAGCCGCAGGTCGACCAGGTAGCGGATGCCCGGTTCGTCCACGCAATCGTCGCCCTGGAGGAAGGCGGTGTGCTGGGTGGCCTGGTAGGTGAGCAGGCGGGCGCCGAGGGCCTTCGCCAGGTTCACTCCCGCCTCGTACGGGGTGGCCGGGTCGCCAGTGGTGGACACGACAAGCAGTTGCGGCACACCGGACACCGCGGGCTGGTGTGGCGCGCTGGTGTTGGGGACGGGCCAGAACGCGCAGGTGTCCAGTGCGGGCAGCGGCGGATCGGTGTCGGCCAGGAACGAGTCCTTGGTGGCCTCGGCGACCTGCCGGGTGACCTCGGCCAGCACGGCGCGGTCGGTGATCCGGGTGTCGTCCACGCACCGCACGGCGACCAGCGCGTCGATCGTGCCGGAGTACGCGCCGTCCTGGCCGCGGCCGAGGTAGGCGTCGGCGAGGCTCAGCATCAGGGCGCCGTCGCCGTCCGCGAGGTCGGCGAGCGCCTGGGTCAGCACCGGCCACACATCGTCGGAGTACAGCGCGGCTGCGATGCCGGTGGTCGCGTCGGACGCGGACAGCTTGCGGGCGCCGACCGGCAGCGGGGCGTCCTCCAGGCGCTTGATGAGCGACCGCAGGTCGTCTTCCCGCGCCACCGCACAGGTTCCCGCGCACGACGCGAGGTAGGCGTCGAGGGCCTTGTCGAAGCCCTGGGACTGGCCGATGGCCTGCTGCACCGGGTCCTGCAGCGGATCGACCGCGCCGTCGAGGACCATGGCGCGGACGTTGCCGGGGAACGCCTCCGCGTAGGCCGTGCCGATCCGGGTGCCGTAGGAGTAGCCGAGGTAGGTCAGCTTCTCCTCGCCGAGCGCCGAGCGCAGGACGTCCATGTCGCGCACCACGTCGCGGGTGCCGACGTTGGCCAGCACCTCGGGCCCGCCGCTGCGCGCGGCGCACTTCGCGGCGAAGTCCTGGTTCTCGGCCTCCACCTCGGCGACGGTGTCCTCGTCGGGTTCGAGCCGTTCGGCGTCCATCTCGGCGGCGGTGAGGCAGCGCAGGCGCGGCTCGCTCACCCCGATGCCGCGCGGGTCGAACCCGATCAGGTCGAACTTCTCACCCAGCTCGGTGCGCCCGGTCCGCGCGCCGATCGACACCGCGGCCGTCATGCCGGACACGCCGGGGCCGCCCGGGTTGAGCACCAGGGCACCGACGCGGGTGCCCCCGGCGGGCTTGCGGAGCACGCCGATGGTGATGGTGCGGCCGTCGGGCTTGGCGTAGTTCAGCGGCACCGTCAGCAGGGCGCAGCGCACGCCGCGCTCGGTGAAGGTGTCGCGGCTCTCGTCGTCGTGGGCGAGCGGGCGGCAGTCGCGCCAGGTGAGCGGTTGGGCGTAGAACCGGTCGAGGCCCGCGGGCACCGGGCCCCTGGGGCCGAGCCGTTCGGTGTCCCCGCCGACCGGTGTGCCGGGGACCTGTACGGTGCACGCGCTCAGCGCGGCCACCACGGACACGAGCATCAGCCGACGTCGGAGCACGTGATCAGTGTGTCAGCCGGGACAGCGGGTGCCGTCCGGGGGAAGCGTCAGCTCGGTCAGGTACGCGCCGCCCGCCTGATCGACGCACCTGACGCCCTGCAGGAACACCGTGTGCTGGGTGGCCTCGTAGGTGAGCAGCCTGCCGCCGAGGGCCTTGGCCAGCTCGACGCCCGCGTCGTACGGGGTGGCGGGGTCGCCGGTCGTGGAGATCACCAGGACCGGCGGGAGGCCCTGGACCGCGGGCACGTGCGGCCTGCCGGTGTTGGGGACCGGCCAGAACGCGCAGGCGTCCAGCGCGGCGGTCGCGGGCTCGCCGTCGTCGAGGAAGGGCGCGGCGGCCTTGTAGCGGCGCTGCACGTCCAGCACGACGGCCTTGTCGGTGACGCGGGGGTCGTCCACGCAGCGCACGGCGGTGAAGGCGTCCTGGGTGGTGGAGTACCGGCCGTCCTGACCGCGTTCGAGGTAGGCGTCGGCGAGCAGCATCAGGGTGCGGGCCCGGTTCTGCCGCAGCTCGTTGAGGCCGGTGTTCAGCGGCTCCCAGAGCTGCTCGGAGTACAGCGCCTGGATGACGCCGGTGCTGGCGTCCGAATAGGACAGTCGCCTGCCGTCGCCGGTCTCGATCGGGCGGGTGCCCAGCGGGCGGACCAGTTCGTGGAACGCGGCGAGCGCGCGGTCCGCGGCACGGCCGAGCGCGCAGTCCTGGCGCTGGACGCACCACGCCACGAAGTCGTCGAACGCCTGCTGGAAGCCCTCCGCCTGGGCCACCAACTCCGCCACGGCGTCCTGGTCGGGGTCCAGCGCGCCGTCGAGAACCATGGCGCGCACGTTGCCAGGGAACGTCTCGGCGTACACGGTGCCGATCCGGGTGCCGTAGGAGTAGCCGAGGTAGTTGAGCTTGTCGTCGCCGAGCGCGGAGCGCAGCACGTCGATGTCGCGGGCCACGTCGCGGGTGCCGATGTTGGCCAGCAGCGCGGCGCCCTTGCCCGAGCGCTCGGCGCACTTGGCGGCGTAGGCGCGCTGGTCGGCCTCGACCTTCGCGACGCCCGCCGCCGAGGTGTCCAACTCGTCGTCGTCGGCGCGCTCGGCGTCGCGTTCGGCGTCGGTCAGGCAGCGCACGGTCGGCTCGCTGGAGCCGACGCCGCGCGGGTCGAAGCCGACGAAGTCGAACCGCTCGCCGAGGGTGCCGACGTTCGCCAGGCGCGCGGCCGTGGCCAGGCCCGCCGCGCCGGGACCGCCCGGGTTGATGACGAGCGAGCCGATCCGGGCGTCGGGTTTCGTCGCGGGCTTGCGCAGGACGCCGATGGTGATGGTGTCGCCGTCGGGCTTGGCGTAGTCCAGCGGCACGGTGAGCCGGGTGCACTGGGCGCCCTTGGTGCGCAGAGTGCCGCCGTCTGCCTCGTTCTTGGCGTAGCCCGCGCAGTCTTCCCAGGTCAGGGCTTGGCCGTAGAACCGGTCGAGGCCGCCGGGCACGGGGCCCGCCGGGCCGTTGCGCTCGGATCTGGGCACCGGTGCCGGGGTGGCTGTGCAGGCCGCGCTGACCACGAGCAGCATGAGGACACAGGCAACCCGGGTGGACTTCCGCACCGAACCGATCCTGCCACCCGGATGGGGAACTCACCCGCCGTACTCCACCGTTAGGTGGCAGGGTCGAGAATTGCGGCACTGACGGACGAGGGAGAGGTGGCCGGAGACGTGGTTGCGTTTCTGACACGGGTCAAGGGCGGGTTCCAACGTCTGCTGGAACGGCCGTCGACCGTCGACCTCAAGAAGTACGGCGAGGTGCTGACCTCGATCGAATGGCGCGAGGAGAAGGCCGCCAAGCTCTCCGACGCGGAGCTGACCGAGGCCGCCGCCGCGTTGCGGGAGAAGGCCGCGAAGGGGCTCGACTCCCAGGGCATGGTCGAGCTGTGCGCGCTCGGCCGCGAGGCGGCGAACCGGACGCTGTCCGAACGGCCCTACGACATGCAGCTCGTCGGCGCCATGGAGCTGCTGCACGGGCGGGTCGTGGAGATGGGCACCGGCGAGGGCAAGACGCTCGCGGGCGCGCTGGCGGCCGCCGGGTACGCCATCCAGGGTCGGTCCGTGCACGTCATGTCGGTCAACGACTACCTCGCGCGCCGCGACGCCGAATGGATGGGCCCGGTGTACGCGCTGCTGGGGGTGTCGGTGGGCTGGGTCGACCAGGAGTCGACGCCCGAGGCCCGGCGCGAGGCGTACGGCAGGGACGTCACCTACGGCGCGGTCAGCGAGATCGGCTTCGACGTGCTGCGCGACCGGCTGTGTACCGACGAGGCCGAGCTGGTGCACCGGGAGCCCGACGTGGCGCTGGTCGACGAAGCCGACTCGGTGCTGGTCGACGAGGCCAAGGTGCCGCTGGTGATGGCGGGCTCGACCGACGACGCGCAGGGCGACCCCGAGGTCGCCGCGATCGTCCGCGCGCTGCGCCCCGGGCAGCACTACGAGCGCGACGAGGACAACCGCAACGCCTGGCTCACCAGCCGCGGCGCGAAGGTCGTGGAAACGGCGCTCGGCGACATCGACCTGTACTCCGGCGACCACAGCGACCGGCTGGCCGCGGTCAACGCCGCGCTGCACGCGCACGCCCTGCTCCAGCGCGACGTCGACTACATCGTGCGCGACGGCAAGGTCCACCTGATCAACACCTCGCGCGGCCGGATCGCGCTGCTGCAGCGCTGGCCGGACGGGCTGCAGGCCGCGGTCGAGGCCAAGGAGCGGCTGGACCCGACCGAGAGCGGCGAGGTGCTGGACTCGATCTCCGTGCAGGGCCTCATCGGCCGCTACCAGCGGGTCTGCGGCATGACGGGCACCGCGACGGCGGTCGCCGAGCAGCTGCGCGAGTTCTACGAGCTCAAGGTGTCGGTGATCCCGCCGAACAAGCCGTGCGTGCGCGAGGACGAGCCCGACCGGATCTACGACACGGTCGAGGCGAAGGAGAAGGCGCTGGTCGCCGAGATCGTCGCGCGGCACGAGCTGGGGCGGCCGATCCTGGTCGGCACGCTCGACGTGGCCGAGTCCGAGCGGATCGCCGACCGGCTGATCAAGGCGGGCGTGGTGAGCGTGGTGCTCAACGCCAAGAACGACGCCCAGGAGGCGGCCATCGTGGCCAACGCGGGCGAGTTCGGCGCGGTCACCGTGTCCACCCAGATGGCCGGGCGGGGCACCGACATCCGGCTCGGCGGCACGGGCGGCGACGATGCCGCCCACGACAAGGTGGCCGAGCTGGGCGGGCTGTACGTGATCGGCACCGGCCACTACGCCAGCAGCAGGCTCGACAACCAGCTCCGCGGCCGGTCGGGCCGCCAGGGCGACCCGGGCGGGTCGGTGGTGTTCGCGAGCCTGGCCGACGAGCTGGTGGCCCAGTACGCGCCGGACGCCGGGGCCGCGTCCGACCCGGACGACGACGGCCGGTACGACGACGTCACCGCGCAGCGTTTCCTCGACCACGCCCAGCGCGTCGCCGAGGGCGTGCACCTGGACATCCACCGCAACACCTGGCGCTACACCCGGCTCATCGAGCACCAGCGCGGGCTGGTCCTGGCCTTCCGCGACGACGTGCTGCGCAACGACCTGGCCGCCGAGCAGCTCTCCGAACGCAGCCCCGGGCGCTGGCTGAAGCTGGCCGAGGAGGTGGACGAGGAGGTGCTCAAGCGCGTCGCCCGGCAGGTCATGCTGTTCCACCTCGACCAGCGCTGGGCGCGGCACCTGGCGTTCCTCTCCGACGTGCGCGAGACCATTCACCTGCGCGCGCTGGCCCGCGAGACGCCGATCGACGAGTTCCACCGGGCGGCGATCGGCGAGTTCAAGGGCATCCTCAAGGAGGTCGCCGAGCAGGCGGTCGAGACGATGGAGACCGCGGAGATCACCGACGACGGGCTCGACCTGGACGCGGTCGGGCTGCGTCGGCCGACGTCGACCTGGACCTATCTGGTGCACGACAACCCGTTCGACTCCGACGCCGAGCAGGCGTTGCAGCGGGTCCGGGCGGCGATCCGCAAGGTGAAGGCGGCGAAGGCCTAGTCACATTTTCGCCTGCGGGGCGAAAACATGGTGGAGGATGTCGACATGCCCCAGCTACGCATCGCCCTCGCCCAGGTCAACCCCACCGTGGGCGACCTCGCGGGCAACGCCGACACGGTCGTCGAGTGGACCCGCAAGGCCGTGGAGGCCGGGGCGAACCTGGTTGTCTTCCCGGAGATGGTGCTCACCGGCTACCCGGTAGAGGACTTGGCCATGCGCGGCTCGTTCGGGCACGCGTCGCGCGCCGCGCTGGACGCGCTGGCGGCGCGGCTCGGCGAGGCCGGCTGCGGCGAGGTGCCGGTGTGGGCGGGGTACCTCGACCTGGACGAGGTCGGCCCCCGCAACGCGGCCGCGGTGCTGCACGGCGGGGCGGTGGTGGCCCGGCAGTTCAAGCACCACCTGCCCAACTACGGCGTCTTCGACGAGCGGCGCTACTTCAAGGCGGGCACCACGCTGGACATCGTGCGGGTGCACGGCCTGGAGATCGGCATGGTCATCTGCGAGGACATCTGGCAGGAGGGCGGCCCGATCGCGGCACTCGGCCGGGCCGGGGTCGACCTGGTGGTCGCGCCGAACGCCTCGCCCTACGAGCGCGCCAAGGACGACGCCCGGCTGCCGCTGGTCGCCCGGCGGGCCCGCGAGGCCGGGGCGCCGCTGGTGTACGTCAACCAGGTCGGCGGCCAGGACGACCTGGTGTTCGACGGCGACTCGATGGTCGTGGCCACCGACGGGACGCTGCTGGCGCGGGCGCCGCAGTTCGTCGAGCACCTGATGCTGGTCGACCTGGACCTGCCCGGCGGCGCGGCGCGGATGGACGTCGAGGTGGCCGACGACTTCGCGGTACGGCGCGTCGTGGTGTCCACGGCACTCGTGGCCGGGTACGAGCCCGCGGTCTGCCCCACGGTCGCCGAGCCGCTGCCGGAGGCCGCCGAGGTGTGGTCGGCGCTGGTCACGGGCCTGCGGGACTACGCGCAGAAGAACGGGTTCCGCTCGGTGGTGCTCGGCCTGTCGGGCGGCATCGACTCGGCGGTGTGCGCGGCGCTGTCGGTCGACGCGCTGGGGGCGGACGCGGTGTACGGGGTGTCGATGCCGTCGGTGTACTCGTCGGCGCACTCCCGCTCCGACGCCGCCGACCTGGCCGAGCGAACCGGGCTGCACTACGCGGAGCAGCCGATCGCGGACCTGGTCGAGGTGTTCGTGCGCCAACTCGGGCTGACCGGGCTGGCCGAGGAGAACGTCCAGGCGCGCTGCCGGGGCGTCACGCTGATGGGCCTGTCCAACCAGCACGGACACCTGGTCCTGGCCACCGGCAACAAGACAGAGCTGGCTGTCGGCTACTCGACTATCTACGGCGACGCGGTGGGCGGGTTCGCGCCGATCAAGGACGTGCCCAAGACGCTGGTCTGGGAGCTGGCCCGCTGGCGCAACGCCGAGGCCGAGAAGCGCGGCGAGGTGCCGCCGATCCCGGAGAACTCCATCGAGAAGCCGCCATCGGCCGAGTTGCGCCCGGGTCAGCTGGACAGCGACTCACTGCCGGACTACGAACTCCTCGACGCCGTCCTTGACGACTACGTCGAGGGCGACCGCGGCTACGACGACCTGGTCGCGGCCGGGTTCGCCCCGGAGCTGATCGACCGCGTGCTGCGGATGGTGGACCGCGCGGAGTACAAGCGGCGCCAGTACCCGCCGGGCACCAAGATCAGCTTCAAGGCGTTCGGCCGCGACCGCCGCCTCCCCATCACCAATGCGTGGCGGGAAGGCGGCCGCTAGCCGACGGTCAGCCCGGGGTGAACCAGGGCGAGGTCTCCACCGCACTGCACACGGGTGCCAGCGGCGCGTCGTCACCGCCGGGGACCACGTCCACCCAGTCGGTGTCCCCTGGCAGTTGGACCTTGACGAAGCCCACCTCGGCATGGCAGTCGCCGGGCAACTCGCCCTCGGCTGACGCGCTCTGGTATTCGATCGACATGACTCCGGGAGCGTCGGCGGTCAGTGTGAAGGCCGGATAGGGCGCGCCGTCACTGTCGCCGACCTGGTTGAACTCGATCGGGTCATCGCCGAAGGTGAACAGGGCGAGTTCACTCGCCCCCACCAACGTGCAGGGCGTCGACCCGACCGGTTCGACGACGATGGTGGTGTAGTAGCGGAATTGCTCGGTGCTCTCGCCCTGGGTGACCTTGGCCTGGACGTCCCCCGCCCGGCACTTCCGCGCGGCGGTGTCCGCGGGCTTCGGGTTCGGCTTGGGCTTCGCCGCGGTGCTGGGCTTCGCGGACTCCGACTGGGCCGGACTCGCGGGTGGCGTGCTGGTGGGGTTCGCCGGTCCGCCTGAGGCGGCCAGCTCCGCGCATCCGGCCAGACCGAAGACCGCCAGGGCGGCCACGAGGCCCGCACCGGCGCGGCGACTGCGGTTCATCAACTGTGCTCCTTGTCCGTGTGGAACCTGATCGCTGGAATGGACGACCGGCCGCCGGTGCCGTTGGCCGCGGCTGCACACTTGGACAACACCGCTGCACGAACGATGCGGGCCCGGAACGCGGACCTCAGCCGACGCGGGCGGCCGGAACCTGGTTCCATGACGTGGAGTCAACGGTGCTGTTCACCGAGCGTTCGGGGGGTTTGCGGTCCATGGTCACCGTCGCCATCGACTTCGGCACGTCGCACAGCGTCGCGGTCGTGTCCTGGCCGGGCCGCGACGGCGAGCTGGTGACCGTCGACGGCGCGCCGTGGCAGCCGTCCGCGGTGTTCGCCGAGCGCGACGGCAGGCTGATCACCGGCCGCGACGCGCTCCGGCTCGGCGCGGCCGAGCCAGCCCGGCTGGAGCCGAACCCGAAGGCCCGCATAGACGACGGCGAGATCCTGCTCGGCGACACCGTGGTGCCGGTGGCCGCGGCCGTGCGGGCGGTGCTGGCCGAGCTGGTCGCCCATGCCTGCCGGGCCGCGCCCGGCACGGTCCAGCATCTCGTGCTCACCCACCCCGCGGACTGGGGCGCGAACCGCCTCGGCACGCTGCTGGCCGCCGCGCGGGGCCTCGCGCCCCGGGTGTCCGCGGTGCCCGAGCCGGTCGCCGCGGCCGCGTGGTTCAGCAGGCACGACGCCCTCGCCGACGGACAGTCGGTCGCGGTGCTCGACTTCGGCGGCGGCACCTGCGACACCGCCGTCGTGCGGCGCGACCCCGGCGGGCTCACCGTGCTGGCGTGCGCGGGCCTGCCCGATCTCGGCGGCCGCGACCTCGATCAGCTCCTGGTCGAGCACGCCGAGCGGACGGTGCCCGGGCTCGCCGAGCGGCTCGGCGCGGGCACGGTCGAGCTGATCAGGTTCCACGAAGATGTCCGCAACGCCAAGGAACTGCTGTCCCGGCACCCACAGGCCGAGATCGCGCTGCCGCACGGCCTGCCCGACCTGCTGATCACCCGGGAGGAGTTCACCGGGCTGGTCTCCGCCGACATCATCCGCGCGGTCGGGCTGCTCGACGACACGGTCCGGCGCAGCGGCAGGCGGCTCGCGGACCTGGCCGCGGTGCAGCTTGTCGGCGGGTCGAGCCGAGTCCCGCTGATCGGGCACCTGCTGGCGGGCATGGCACCGGGCAAGGCGCGGCTCGACGACCAGCCGGAGGCGGTGGTCGCCCTCGGCGCGAGCACCCTGCTGTCCCAGCGGCAGCCGGCGCCCGCATCCCCTGTGCTGTCCCCCCAGCAACCGAGCCAACCCGCACCCACCGCGCCGTCCCAAGGGCAGCCGAACCAACCCGCACCCCCTGTGCTGTCCCACAGGCAACCGGACCAGCTGGCGCCCGCCGCGCCGTCCCCGACGCGTGACCGCGGGCCGCTGCTGGCCCTGGCCGCGGCGGCGGTGCTGCTCGTGGCCACGGTCGGCACCGGGTTCGCGATCGACGCGCGGTCGGCGCCGGGGACGGCCTCGGCCGACCCCGCCGCCGAGGCGCTGCGGCTGCCCCCACCGCCCCGGGGCGAGGAGATCGCCACCGCCGGGACCAGCACCGACGGGCTGACCAGGGCGGCCATCGGCGCGCCGGTCGAACTGGTGCTCGGCGGCAAGAAGGTGACCTGGACGGTCAACTCGTTCACCGACAACGCCGACGACCGGTTCCGCGGGCTGGGCAACAACATCGTGGCCGACACCCTGCGCTGGGTGTTGGTCGACACCACGATCACGCTGGCCGACGGCGGCGAGGCGCCGTACTTCACCAACAACGTGTTCCTGGTGGACGACCGCGGCCTGATGATCGGCTGGGCCTCGGACGCCACCCTGCCCGCCGACTGCCCGCTTCAGCAGCCCGCCCTCGCGCAGCCCGGTTCCACGCTGCGCCAGTGCTTCGGGTTCCTGATCCGCAAGACGGTCCCGATCGCCGCGGTGGCGCTGGCCAGCACGCACCCCGTGCGGCCGAACGAGCCGCAGGCGGGGGCGCTGGTCCCGGTAACCGGCGCCCGCACCACGGGTGACGCCCGTCCAGTGGGGCAGGTGTACCCGCTCGGCACCCCGCGCGCGCTCACCGTCCGCGGCACCGAGGTTCGCGTCGCGCCGGTCGACCTGGTGGGGACGCCGTCGGCGTACTTCGACGCCGCGCCGATGCGGCTCGGCGGCAGCAAGGGGCTGCTGCTGCGGGTCGCGGTGCGCACGATGGGACCGGTCCGGCTGCGCGACGTGGCCGAGGCTGTCGGGCTCGGGGACGACCGCGGGCAGTCGGTGCGCTGGTACCTCATGGTCGCCGGACACGGCTGCGTGACCGAGACGATCGGCGGCGCGAGCGCCACGATCGACGGCGAGGCCACGCTCTGCCTGTTCGCCGTGGTGCCGACCGGGACGGTGCTGCGGTACGCCACCGTGTTCGACCAGAAGACCGAACGGCCGGTCGTCTGGCGACTACCGTGACCGTGGTGCCGACAGTCGACTTCGGCCCCGCGCGTCAGCGCACCCGCGCGCGGATGCCGTCGACCACGGCGTAGCCGGCGTGTAGTCGGCGGTAAGCACAATCCCCACACGCGGCGTCCGCCCAACCTGCCCGCAACCCGGTCGCGGTCCGGTTTGGTCAGTGGACGGGCGGTGACCTCGGTGAACAGCCGCGCGGACACCCGCTCGGCGAGCCGGACCCGCAGGCGTTCCAGCCCGCTTCCCCAGTCGCTGCGCACGACCACTTGTCTACCCGAGCCCGGAGGGTGTTTCGGCTGTCGCGCCGGTCTCGTGTGAGCCTCGTCGCACGCGGGTCGCCGTGGGGTGGGTGCGGTGTCACGCTTTGCGGGTAAGCCATCCGCACATACCCGGAGACCCGCGACGATGCGGGCTTCGAGGGAAGGACGGTCGACAGCGATGTCCCCTGAGCCGAATTCCGAAGTTGCCGCCCCCTACGGCACGGGTGCCGCCACGCAAGGCCAGCAGCCTGCGAAGCGAGTCCGCATCCACCACCTGCAGCAGCTCAAGGACCGCGGCGAGCCGTGGCCCATGCTCACCGCCTACGACATGTACACCGCCGAACTCTTCGACGAGGCGGGTATCCCGGTGCTGCTCGTCGGCGATTCCGCCGCCAACAACGTCTACGGCTACGAGACCTCGCTGCCGGTCACCGTGGACGAACTGATTCCGCTGGTCGCGGCAGTGGCCCGGTCCGTAAAGCGGTCACTGGTGCTCGCCGACCTGCCGTTCGGCTCCTACCAGCTCTCCCCCGAGCAGGCACTGGGCACAGCGGTGCGGTTCATGAAGGAGGGCCGCGCGCACGCGGTGAAGCTGGAGGGCGGCAAGACGTTCGCGCCGCACGTCCAGGCGATCACCAACGCGGGCATCCCGGTCATGGGCCACATCGGCTTCACCCCGCAGAGCGAACACAACCTGGGCGGCTACCGAGTCCAGGGCCGCGGCGACGCGGGCGACGACATCGTCGCCGACGCGCTGGCCCTGCAGGACGCGGGCGCGTTCGCGGTGGTCATGGAGATGGTGCCCGCGGAGGTGGCCAAGCGGGTCACGCACGAGCTGCGGATCCCCACGGTCGGCATCGGCGCGGGCCCGGACTGCGACGCGCAGGTGCTGGTGTGGCAGGACATGGCAGGCATGCGCCGCGCCAAGGCACCGCGCTTTGTCAAGCGCTACGCCGATATGGCGAGCGTCCTGCTCGGTGCGGCGGAACAATTCGCCGCCGATGTCCGGGGCCGCGAATTCCCGGCCCCGGAACACGCCTTCCACTGAAATCGGGTTACCGCACGGCCGCGCCTCGCTCAGGCGCGGCCGTGCGGCGTGCGCCAGGCGTCCGGGTCGGGTCCGAATGCGACGATTCCGGTCGGGTTTATCTGATGGTGGGTGCCGTAGTAGTGCCGTTTGATGTGGTCGAAATCAACCGTGTCGCCGAAGCCGGGGGTCTGGAACAGGTCGCGCGCGTACGCCCACAGCACCGGTAGCTCGGCGAGTTTGTGCCGGTTGCATTTGAAATGGCCGTGATAAACCGCGTCGAAACGGACCAGGGTGGTGAAGAGGCGGATGTCGACCTCGGTGATCCGGTCGCCGACCAGATAACGGGTGGTCTCCAGGCGGGCGGACAGTCGGTCCAATTCGGCGAACAGTGCCCGGAACGCGTCCTCATAGGCCGCCTGCGTGGTGGCGAACCCGGCCCGGTAGACGCCGTTGTTGACGTGGTGGAAGATCGGCTCGATGGCGGCGTCGATCTCCGGGCGCAGGTGTGGCGGGTAGAGGTCCGGCGCGCCGGGGGCGTGGAATTCGCGCCATTCGGTGCTCAGGTCGAGGGTGATTCGCGGGTAGTCGTTGGTGACGACGTGGCCGGTATGGGTGTCGACAAGCGCGGGCACGGTGACGCGACCCCGGTAGTCCGGGTCGGTGCCGAGGTACGCCTCGGACAGGAAACCTATGCCCAGCACGGGATCGCGGCCGTCGGGGTCGAGGGTGAACCGCCAACCGGTGTCGTCGCGGAGGGGGTCGACGACGCCGAGCGAGATTACGTCCACCAGACCGAGGAGCCTGCGGACGATGACCGCGCGGTGCGCCCACGGGCACGCGAGGCTGACGACGAGCCGATAGCGGCCCGGCTCCGGGCGCCTGCCCGACGACCCGTCCGCGGTGACGCGATCGGTGAACCGGTTGGGCTGGCGCACGAACTCGCCGCGCCCGGAGGTCTCCTTGCCGAACTGCGCGATCGCCATCTCCCGATCCTAGGTTTAGTGCAGCATGGGCGCATGGCTGCCCTGTACCCCCCGATCGAGCCGCACGAGCACGGTTTCCTCGATGTCGGCGCGAGCCACCGGGTGTACTGGGAGATCAGCGGAAACCCGGTGGGCAAGCCGGTCGTGGTGCTGCACGGCGGGCCTGGCGCGGGCACGAGTCCGGTGCAGCGCAGGCACTTCGACCCGACGGCGTACCGGATCGTGCTGTTCGACCAGCGTGGCTCGGGGCGGAGCACGCCGCACGTGAGCGACCCGGACGCGGACCTGTCGGCCAACACGACGTGGCACCTCGTCGCCGACATGGAGCGGCTGCGCGAGCACCTCCGCATCGATCGCTGGCAGCTCTTCGGCGGATCGTGGGGCTGCACGCTGGCGCTGGCCTACGCGCAATCGCACCCGGCGCGGGTCAGCGAGATCATCCTGCGCGGGGTGTTCCTGCTGCGCCCGAGCGAGCTGGACTGGCTCTACCGCGGCGGCGCGGGCGCGCTGTTCCCCGAGGCGTGGGCGGATTTCCGCGCACTGGTGCCCGACGGCGCCGACCCGCTGGCGGCCTATCAGGAGTTGATCACCGGGCCGGACCAGGACGCTCGGGCCGCGGCCGCGCTCGCCTGGAGCACCTGGGAGGGCGCGGCGGTGTCGCTGCTGCCGCACCCGGGGCTGGTGGCGCAGTACGCGTCGCCGGGGTTCGCGGTGCCGTTCGCCCGGATCGCGCTGCACTACTTCACCCACGCGGGCTGGCTCGAAGACGACCAGCTCCTGCGCGACGCGGGCAGGTTGGCGGGTATCCCGGGCCGGATCGTGCAGGGCCGCTACGACATCGTGTGCCCGCCCGCGACGGCGTGGGCGCTGCGCCAGGTGTGGCCGGACTCCCGGCTGGCCATCCTGCCCAGCGCGGGCCACGCCGCCTCGGACCCGGGCATCCTGGAGACCCTGCGCGAGGCGACGGACGAATTCGCCCGCTAGCCGGAGTCCCGTGGACCATCCGGCGGTAGCGTTTCGTCGCCCACCGTAAGTAACCTACTACTGTTGTAGTTAGGCGATTTTCCACCGAAACCCCAGCTTTCCCACCCCGCGGCCAGCGGGCCATTCGGCGTGCGCGAAAGCCGTCTTAATCACGTCACCCTGCACGCTTGCGAAGGGATCGACCATGAATCGCAGAATCGCGACCCGGTTCGCCGGGGCGCTGCTCCTCGCCGTCGGGCTCACGGTGCCCGCCGCGCAGCAGGCCGCCGCCGACCGCCCGGCGACACCCGAGACGGGACCGAAGGTCACCGTCGCCCTGTCCGCGGCCATGCAGCGCGACCTGCACCTGACCGCCGAGCAGGTGCAGGCCCGCCTCGCCCAGGAAGCCGAGGCCACCAGCGCCGAGGAGACGGCACGCAAGCAGCTCGGCGACGCCTACGCGGGCACCTGGTTCGACGCCACCAGCGGCAGCCTGGTGGTCCAGACCACGGATTCCGGCACAGCGTCGGCCCTGCGGTCCAGCGGCACCAAGATCGCCACCGTGCCGCACAGCGCGGCCGCCCTCGACAGTGTCAAGAGCCGGATCGACGCCCTGGCAGGGAAAAAGGCCCCCGCCGCGATCAACGGCTGGTACGTCGACGTCCGCACGAACAGCGTCGTCGTGACGGTGAACCGAACCAAGCTCGACGCCGCCGCTAAGTCCTTTGTGGACAGCGTGACCGCCATGCACGGCTCGGTGCGCGTGGTCGAGGAGACGCACTCGCCCAAACCGCTGGCCGACATCGTCGGCGCGTACCCGTACTACATCAACGGCGCGGGCCGGTGCTCGATCGGCTTCACCGTCACCACCGGTTTCGTCACCGCGGGCCACTGCGGCACCCCCGGCTCGTCGGCCACCGACGGCGGCGGCGCGCTGCTGGGCTACTTCCAGGGTTCGAGCTTCCCCGGCAACGACTACGCCTACGTCGGCGCGGTCGGCGGCGTGAACCTCTACGGCTACGTGTACGGCTACAACGGTTACTACTACTACGTTCGCGGCTCCAATGAGGTCCCGGTGGGTGCCTCGATCTGCCGCTCCGGGTCCACCACCGGCATGTGGTGCGGCACCGTGCAGGCGAAGAACCAGACGGTGAACTACCCGCAGGGCACCGTCTACGGCCTCACCCGCACCAACGTCTGCGCCGAACCGGGCGACTCCGGCGGTTCATGGCTCAGCGCCAACCAGGCCCAGGGCGTGACCTCCGGCGGCTCGGGCAACTGCAGCTTCGGTGGAACGACCTTCTTCCAGCCGGTGAAACCGATCCTGTCGCGGTACGGCCTGACCCTCGTCCTCACCTGACCCATCCATCCGGCGGCGCCCCGCATCCCTGAACAAGGGTGCGGGGCGCCGTTCGTACGTCCGAAGGGTGGAGTCCGAATGTGGATGAACGGCGCCACGGGCTGTGACGGGTGTCGTATCCTCGGTTACGCAGCTCAGGAGTCAGGACACTTGGGGGACACGGTGACTTCGGCGTTTCAGAGTATCGGCTCGGCACTGGGCGACATCGTCGCCAGCGGACCGATGGGCGCACC
>NZ_JBQTHF010000106.1:0-15391 GCF_052390155.1 Actinokineospora sp.
GGGACACGACCAGGTCGCCGATGTAGGTGTGTCTGATGTGGACTTCCACTGTGGACGTCGCCGACGCGGTGCCGGTGCAGCCCGCGATGGCGATGGTGGAGTTCACCGTGGTGTTGTCCGGGATCGCGACGTCCGTGCCGTTGGTGCCGGAGCAGCCCGGCGGGGGAGCGGCACCGATCGTCCAGCCGAACGTGGCGCTGCCTGCCCGGCTCGCCGAGTCGGTCGCCGTCGCGGTCACGCTGTAGGTGCCCGCGGTGGTCGGCGTGCCGGAGATCAGACCCGCGGCGGTGATCGACAGACCGGTGGGCAGGCCGGTGGCCGACCAGGTGTACGGCGCGGTGCCACCGGTCGCGGTCAACTGCAGACTCGTCGCGGTACCGACGGTTCCGGTCCGGCTGCCGGGGTTGGCCACCGCGGGCGATCCGGGAGTCCCGGTGCCGACGGCCGTCCACACGGCGTGCGCGATGCCGTCCGCCGCCCGGTTCAAGTGCGTCGCGCTGACGTTGCTGGTGGTGTCGCACGAGCGGTGGTAGCAGGGGTCGTAGTCTCCGCCCGCCGTGCCGCCCCACTTGGCCGCCTGCGCCGAGGTCTTGTTGGCGCTGGCGCCGGTGGCGTAGCCGGAGGTCGGGATTCCGGCCTGCTGGA
This sequence comes from Actinokineospora sp., assembly GCF_052390155.1. Taxonomy (NCBI): domain Bacteria; kingdom Bacillati; phylum Actinomycetota; class Actinomycetes; order Pseudonocardiales; family Pseudonocardiaceae; genus Actinokineospora; species Actinokineospora sp. Next base: position 646 of record NZ_JBQTHF010000106.1, read on the forward strand.
AGGAATAGTCGTCGGAGCGGCCCTGGCCCTCGACGTTCTCCTCCGGCTGCAGGCTCAGCGAATCCCAGTACGCCTTGAGCGGGGCCGCCGTGGTCGAGGTGATCCGGTTGATGAAGTAGCCGCCGTTGGTCGAGCTGACCATGTCGAAGTTGTAGTACGCCTTGATCGCGGTCCGCTGGGCCGCGGTCAGGCTGTTGACGTAGAACTCCGAGCCGTTGAGGCCCTGCTCCTCGTCGGTCCACCAGCCGAACCGGACGTGCTTGGCCATCGACGGATTGGCCGCGGCGAGTGCCAGCGCGTTCTCCAGCAGCGACGCCGAACCGGATGCGTTGTCGTTGATACCCGGCCCCGCGGAGACGCTGTCCAGGTGCGCGCCGAGCATGATCACGTCGTCGGCCGGTCCGCCCGGCCAGTCCGCGATCAGGTTGTTCGACCGGTAGACGCAGTTCGTGCAGTCCTGGAGGGTGACGGTGTACCCGACCGCCTCCAGCCTGGTCTTGACGTAGCTGACCGACGCGGTGTACCCGGCGCTGCCCGCCCGCCGGTTCCCGCCGTTCTGCGTGGCCATCGTGTTGAACTGGGTCAGATGCGCCTGGATGTTGGCCACATTGATGTCCGGCACGGCCAGGGCCGTAGCCGCACTGGCAGGCATGCCGACCACGACCGCGAGCGCGCTCGCGACCAGCGCGGCACTGGCTCCGGCCGCTATCGATCTGAGTGTCATCTGTCCTCCGAAGTGGACGCAGGGAAAGAGGATCCCGGCGTGCCGCATCCGGCCCCCGGGTCAGCCCTCGTGGCCCGGTTGGTGGATCAGGGCAGGACGCGACAGCGCGGGCAGAAGAACATTCACATTCCACCCTGTTCGGTACAAGGGGTGAGCCGCTTGACGTTTTCCCAGTAAGACGGGAACGACCACCACCACTGCCGTTCAAGGACCTGACACCGCGTCGGTGACCGTCGAACGGCTGCGATCTCCTGAGCCAGTTTGGTGTCATAGTGACGCCGGTCAATTGTTTTGGCACCAAAATTGTGCCACCATGGTGCCATGGATCTGACGCCGTATGTCGACAACGTTCGCCGGGAACTGGCCGTCGCCGCCGAGGCGGGTGGGGACGAGGCGCGCGCGCTCGCCGAGCGCCTGTCCGCGACACTGGCGTCGGCGATACGCCTCACGCTGCTGGACGCGTTGTCGGCCGCCGCGGACGAGATCACCCGGGACCTCGCGCCCGGTTCGGTCGAGGTCCGGCTACGCGCGGGCGATGCGACCTTCGCCGTCACACCGCACATTGTCGAACCACCGGCGGCGGACGAGCATCTCACGCCGGTGTCGGAGCCCGAGGACCCGGCACTGGACGACGACAGCGCGATGGTGCGCATCAACCTGCGGCTACCGGAGCACCTCAAGGCACGCGTCGAGAGCTCCGCCGCGGCGCAGGGGCGGTCGGTCAACGCCTGGCTCGTGCGTGCCGCGTTCGCCGCGCTGGGGCAGGCGACCCGGCCCGACCCGCCCACGACGGCCGGCCGCGGGCGGGCGGCGCAGCGCTTCACCGGTTGGGTCCGCTGACCCCGCCCACGACCAGCACAAACACCGAGCACACCACCTCAGAGGGGACAGCCATGCCTTCTTTCGACACGCCGGAACCGATCCTGGCGAACATCGAACCCGTCGTCGGCAACGTCCGCATCGTCGCGAGCGACCGTACCGACACGGTCGTCGACGTCCGGCCCAGCGACGAGACCGACGCCTCCGACGTGCAGGCCGCCGAGCAGACCAGGGTCGAGTTCTCCGGCGGCACGTTGTCGGTCAAGGGACCGAAGTCGCGTCCGCTCGACTTCTCCAACAAGACGAGGTCGATCGAGGTGACCATCGAGCTGCCCGCGGGCTCCCGGGTGCAGGGCAGCACCGGTCTCGGCGACCTGCACGGTACCGGCAGGCTCGGCGAGTGCCGGTACAAGTCCGGCACCGGCCACCTCCAGCTCGACCACGCGGGCGAGCTGCACCTGCACACCGCCACCGGCAACGTCGTCGTCGAACAGGTCGCGGGCAACGCGGAGGTCAGCACCAGCTCCGGGCGGGTGCACCTCGGTGCGGTCAGCGGTACCGCCGTGGTCAAGAACTCCAACGGCGCCACCACGATCGGCTCGGCAGGCGGTTCGGTGCGCGTCCGCGCGGCCAACGGCGACATCACCGTCGAGCGGGCGGACGACGAGGTCGACGCCAAGACCGCCAACGGCTCGGTCCGCGTGCTCGACGCCGTCCGCGGCACGCTCACCCTGGAGACCGCGATGGGCGACATCGAGATCGGCATCCGTGCGGGCAGCGCGGCCTGGCTCGATGTGAAGACCCGCTTCGGTCGCGTCCACAACACCATGGACGCCACCGCCGCGCCCGCCGCGGCTCCCGACACGGTCGAGGCGCACGCCGACACCGCCTTCGGCGACATCACCATCCACCGTTCCTGACAAGGGGAATCACATGAGTCACCCGGCTATCTCCGTGATCGGGCTGCGCAAGTCCTACGGCGACAACAGGGTGCTGGACGGCATCGACCTGGATGTCGCGCCCGGCACCATCTTCGCGTTGCTCGGCCCCAATGGCGCGGGCAAGACCACCATCGTCAACATCCTGTCCACTTTGGTCACACCGGACGCGGGCACCGCGACCGTCGCGGGGCACGATCTCGCCACCGACCCGGACGGGATCCGCGCCGCCATCGGCCTCACCGGCCAGTTCTCCGCGGTCGACAACCTCCTCACCGGCGAGGAGAACCTGTTTCTCATGGCGGACCTGCACCACCTGCCGCGTCGCGAGGGGCGCGGGCGGGCCGCCGAGCTGCTCGACCGGTTCGATCTCACCGACGTCGCGAAGAAAACGCCCGCCACCTACTCGGGCGGCATGCGCCGCAAGCTCGACCTGGCGATGACCCTGGTCGGCGACCCGGAGGTCATCTTCCTCGACGAGCCGACCACCGGACTCGACCCGCGCAGCCGCCGCGTCATGTGGGACATCATCCGCACCCTGGCCGCGAGCGGCGTGACGATCCTGCTCACCACGCAGTACCTGGAGGAGGCCGACCAGCTCGCCGACCGGATCGCCGTGCTCGACGTCGGCAGGCTCGTCGCGCAGGGCACGCCGGACGAGCTGAAGCGCCGCGTTCCCGGCGGGCACCTGCGGTTGCGGTTCCCGGACCCCGGCGCGCTGCACCGTGCGACACGCGCGCTCCAGGTGTCCACATCGGACGAAGAGAACCGCACGCTCCGGGTGCCGACGGACGGCACCGTCGCCGCCCTGCGCGCCGTGCTGGACCGCCTCGACGCCGAAGCCGTCGCGGTCGACAGCCTCACGGTGCACACCCCCGACCTCGACGACGTGTTCCTCGGCCTCACCGGTCACCGGACCGAAGCCACCAAGGAGTTGGCGAAATGACCACCCTGTCCTACGCGATGCGCGACTCGACGACCATGCTGCGCCGCAATCTGCGGCACATGCGGCGCTATCCCTCGCTGACCCTCATGCTGCTCGGCCAGCCGATCGTGATCCTGCTGTTGTTCGTCTACGTCTTCGGCGGCACCCTCGGCGACGGTCTGGGCGCCGCGGGCGGCAGCGGGGCGGGCGGCCGCGCGGAGTACGTCGGCTACGTCACGCCCGCGATCCTGTTGATCATGGTGACCAGCGCGGCGCTCGGCACCGCGATCTCCGTCGCCATGGACATGACCGAGGGCATCATGGCCCGGTTTCGCACCATGGCGATCAGCAAGGCGTCGGTACTGACCGGACATGTCATCGGCACGGTCATCCAGACGGTCCTCGGACTCGCCGTCGTGGTCGGTGTCGCACTGCTCGTCGGGTTCACACCAACGGCGGGCTTCGGTGAGTGGGTCGCGGTCGCCGGCGTGCTGTTGCTGCTGACCATCGCGCTCACCTGGCTCTCGGTGGCGCTCGGCCTGATCGCCAAGAGCGTGGAGACGGCGAGCAACACGCCGCTGGTCTTCACCCTGCTTCCCTTCCTCGGCAGCGGTTTCGTGCCCACCGACTCCATGCCCGCCTGGCTGCGCTGGTTCGCCGAGTACCAGCCGTTCACCCCGATCATCGAAACGATCCGAGGCCTGCTGCTCGGCACCCCGATCGGCAACAGCGGGCTGCTCGCAGTCGGCTGGTGCGTCCTGCTCGCGGCGATCGGCTACGCATGGTCGAAGTCCCTGTTCGCCAAGGAGCGCGACCGATGAACGCACCGATCCCCCACGTCGCCACAAGGAGCGACTGGACGCCGCGCTAGGCCAATCGGCCGGTCCAACTTGAGGCACCCGCTCGACGAGGAGCTGCGAGACCTCATCACCGGCCTGTCGTCCGACAGCGCGGACTTCCGCCGTATCTGGGCGCAACACGTCGTCAGCGACAAGACGCACGGCAGCTTGGCGTTCCACCACCCGCTTGTGGGCAACCTCGCACTCAACTACGAGACGCTGCGCCTGCCTGACGAGCCGGACCACGCCCTGGTCACCTACACCGCCGACGCGGGCTCCTCGTCTGAAGCCGCCCTTCGTCTCCTTGGTGCGCTCACCTGCGAAAAGCTGGTTCCGAATAGGTGCGGATAGTTGTCGATCGGCGAGTCACACGCCGTCTTGGTCGTCACCGACAGGGGGTGACGACGACGGCGGCAAACGGGCGCGGTTGGCGTGGCACTGGCCGCGGCGGGCTAGCGCGTTCGTCGCGGTCGGTGGTCACGCAGGATGCGCAGGAACGCATGGGTGGAGGGCGAGGTGGTCAGCCCGCTTGGTGTGGCGGCGTAGACCAGTCGGGGAGAGACGTCATCGGGGTGCAGAGCGGACAGTGCTATGTCCGATCGCACGGTGTCGGCGATCAGGGCGGGGATCATGGTGATCCCCACACCGGCCGCCACGAAGCCCTGCTTCGCGATCCAGTCACGCGCGATGAAGCCGATGCGCGGCCGGAAACCGGTGCGCAGGCAGGAACTGATGAGCGTGTCCTCGGGCCGGGTGCTGCCCGCGATCCAGTTCTCGTCGCTCAGGTCGGCCAACCGCAGCGTGGGAGCGGCGGCCAGGCGGTGATCACGCGGCAGTGCGACGTACATCTGGTCCTCGCACAACTCGTGCAGGTCGAAGCCGTCGATCCGGCGCGCGCTCGGGAAGCTCACGACTGCCACATCGGCTTCGCCATCCGCCAGCTGCGTGAGCAGGTCAGGTGTCACGCCTTCGCGGAGAACCACCTCAAGACCTGGATGGGCGGCCAGGAAAGCGGCGACTGCCCGCGGAACCAGCACGGCATCGGCGGTAGAGAACGCTCCGATCCTGAGTCGGCCGATCGTGAGGTCACGCAAGTCGCTCAGCTCGCGCCGGGCCGCGTCCAACTGGCCCAGCACCGCCTCGGCGTGGCCCAGCAGCCTGCGGCCGGGCTCGGTGAGGCGTACGCCGCGCGGCAAGCGGTCGAACAACTGCATTCCGGCCTCGTCTTCGAGCGCGGCAATCTGGCGAGAGATCGCCGACTGCGTGTACCCCAGCACCGGTCCGACCGCGGTGAACGAGCCGAGCCTCGCCACATGCACGAACACCCGAAGGAGTGCGGTCGAAAACTCATTCCGTACCGGCATGGATACTATGCTATACATTCGCTACTCGCATTGCTGGTTGGCGCCTAGCGTTGATCCCATGAACAAGAGAATCGCCTTTCTCGGTCTCGGCGCCATGGGGGCGCCGATGGCACGCCGCGTCCTCGCCGCCGGTCATCCGCTGACGGTATGGAACCGGTCGCCAGATCGCGCGGCGCCCTTGGGCGCTGCGGGAGCGCTGGTGGCCGACACTCCCGCGGATGCGGTGCGGGACGCCCACGTGGTGGTCACCATGCTCGCTGACCCTGCCGCGGTTCGTGACGTCGTCGCCGCGTTCGCGCCCGTGCTGCGGCCGGGAACCCATGTCGTCGACACGTCCACCATCGGTCCGTACGCCCTGCGCGACATCGCCGATCTGCTGCCTGAAGGTGTGACACTCATCGACGCGCCGGTGATGGGCAGTGTGGACCGCGCCGCCGCGGGCGAGCTGACGCTCCTCGTCGGTGGCGACGCCGACCCGGTACTGCCCGTCCTCGACCTGTTCGGAGCCGTTACCCGCACTGGGCCGATGGGCAGTGCCGCGGCGCTCAAGATTGTGCTCATCAACGCCGTGGTCACCGGGGTCGCCGTGATCGCCGAGGCGATGGCCCTGGCCGACGCGATGGGCCTGCCGGACACCACGGTGCGGGCGGCCATGGTCAACTCGCCGCTCGCCGGTATCGCGGGACGTGCGTTCGCCCAAGGAGTCCACTATCCGATCCGGCTGGCCGCCAAGGACGTGGCGCTCGCCGTGGCGACGACGGCGATGCCGCTCGCACTTGCGGCGCACGAGCGCTTGACTGCGTTCTCCCGGGACAGCGAGCGTGACCTCGGGCACTTGGTCGAGCTCGTACGCGAGTCCGCTTCGCTGAAGACAGCGAGTCACTCAGCACCCTGACGTGGATGGTCGCGACATTGTTTCCCCGGGTTCCTTCGAGTGGGAGTCGATGTGCGGTCAGTCTTGTCTGAATGTTGCGATCCTGGACGATCCACTGCTTCTCGACATTATGAGCCTAGGCATCATATGGCCATGTTGACTTGTGTTCGAGTAGCGATACTGGAGTCCTCACAGTAAGAAGGGAACGAATGTGAACCGCAAGAAAAAGGTCGGTCTCGCGATATTCGCCATGGCGGCGGTCACCGGTGTGGCCGCTCCCGTCGTGGCCGCTGCGCAGGCACCGGCGCCGATGACCGAGGTGAACTCGTTCGGCCACCAGTCCACTCGGTCCGTTTACGTCGTGGTGGCCGAACTGACGGGAATCAAGCCCGCGTTCCAGAACATGTTCATCAGGGCGGCGCAGGCAGATGCGCGCTGCTCGGCCAGGAATGAGCCCGGCACGCTGAGCTTCGTGGTCGCCCCGGACCCGCAGGATCAGAGCAGGTTCGTCTTGTCGGAGACCTATGCGGACAAGCGCGCGTGGGAAACCCATCGGGACGGCAAGTGTTTCGCCGACTTCTTCGCGATAGTCGGCCCGAACATCAATCCGCCCCGGTTCGTGATCGAAGGGCCTTCGATCGAAGTGCCGCGCAAACTGACGTAACATCGCGGCGGTGAATGTGGGCATGGCGCCGGCCGATTTATTGACCGGCGCCATGTCACAGATTCGCGGCGCAGGAACCGAATTTAGCTCGCCGACTTCTTGACGACTTCGAACAGGCTGGCGAATCCGCTCGTACCGTGGCCCTCGGCGATCGCCCGGTTGTACTGCGCCTGGACTGCGTTCGGCAGTTGGACGTCGATGCCCGCGGCCGCGCTGGTGTGCGCGATGTGGTCGGCGGTGGCGCCCATCATCGTGACGTTGGCGAGATCGCCCGGGTAGTGACCGTCGTCGATGTCCCTTGCCGCGTCGTTCAGGTACACGGAGACGGAGTCCGCGATGGCCACTGCGTAGGGCAGGAACTCCGCCGCCGAGACCCCGGCGGATTTCATCAGCGCGGTGCCGTGCAGGTACGCGGACAGCGAGGTGAGGAAGACGTCGAGGGTGGCCTGGTAGTAGAGCTGCGCCAGGCCGGGGTCCTCGCCGCGGTAGTCGGCGTTGCCGATGATCTCCAGCGTTGGCCGGTGCGCCTCGAACGCCTTCTTCGAGCCGCTGTAGAGGACTGTGGAACCGTCCTTGCCCACCAGTCCCGCCGGGACCATGATCCCGCCGGGAACGAGTTCGGCGCCGTGCGCCGCCGCCCACGTGGCGGCCTCCCGAGTCCGCTGCGGGGTGTCGGAGCTGAGGTTGACGACAACCCGCCCGGCAAGCGCCGCGGCGGCAGAACCGGTGGGCGGCACGCTGTCGTCTCCCGGTGAGCCGAAGATGTCGTACATGGCCTGGTAGTCGGTGAGGCTGAGCACGACCAGTTCGTTTGCCGCGACGGCCTCGGCCGCGGTGGCGGCGCGCACGGCGCCATCGGCGACGAGGTCGTCCGCCTTGCCTGCTGTCCGATTCCACACGGTGGTCGGGTGCCCGTTGGCCAGGAAGGCTCGAACCATCGCCTTGCCCATCGGTCCGAGACCGATGACGGTCACCGGCGCGCTGGAGTTGTTGCTCATCATGATTCCCGTCTTTGAGTGTGGGTGCGTGAACCGTCGACGGCGAAGGGGTTCTTCGGGGCGTGTGATCTCCCGGTGCGGCGACGAGATCAACGTTGTTCCTGCGCGCGCACGGATCGCTGCGGGTCGGCGCACGACCGTCGACGGCTCGCGCACGAGCGGGATTGTCGGTGCGCCGCTCTACAGTGGAACGGTGCTGTTTGGGGTATTGGGCCCGCTGGCGGTATGGAGCGCGGACGGGAGACCGGTTCGCGTACCCGAGGCGAAGGTTCGCGCGCTGCTGGCCGACCTGCTGGTGAACCAGGGGCGGGCCGTGTCCGCTGACCGGCTGGTGGCCGATCTGTGGGGTGAGCGCCTGCCTGGCAACCCCGTCAACACCCTGCAGACGAAGGTCTCGCAGCTCCGCTCCGCGTTGGAGAAGGCTGAGCCCGGTGGCCGCGCGCTGGTGGCCTTTGAGCCTGCCGGGTACCGGTTGGACGTCCCGAACGACGCGGTCGACGTGCACAGGTTTCGAGCGCTGAGGTCGCGAGCGATGACGACAGAGGACCCGCAGGCGAGGGGTGTTCTGCTGTCCGAGGCGATGGCGCTGTGGCGGGGGCCTGCCCTGGCCGACTTCGGCGACGAGGCGTTCGCTCGGACGAGCATCCACCGCTGGGACGAGGAACGTCTGGTCGCGCTGGAAGATCAAGCCGAGACAAGGCTCGCGCTGGGCGAGCACGCCATGCTGATCGGCGACCTGGCCGACCTGGTGACCCGGAACCCGCTGCGAGAACGGCTCCGGTGGCTGCAGATGCGCGCCCTGTATCGCGCTGGGCGGCAGGTGGAGGCACTGGACACCTTCCGTGAGCTGCGCGGGCGTCTGGCCGGTGAGCTCGGTCTTGACCCAAGCCCCGGGCTGGTCGAGTTGCACCAGTCGATCCTGCGGCAGGACCCGGCCCTGGCCACGTCGGTGGGGCAGGCGGAAGTGCTGCCCCCGGTCATTTCTCGGGGACGCGCGCGAACCAACATGGTCGCCCCGCTCACCGAGTTGGTGGGCAGAACGGACGCGGTGCACGTCGTGGATTCGTTGATCAGCCGAACACGGCTGGTAACGCTCGTCGGGCCGGGCGGCGTCGGCAAGACCCGGCTGGCGATGGAAACAGCCCGCCGACACACCGAGGTGCTCGAAGGCGGCGCATGGCTGATCGAATTCGCGGGATTCGACCGGCACGCCTGCCCGGAGACGACCTGCCCGCCGCGGGAGTGGGTGGTGGCGGCGGTGGCGAATGTGCTCGGTGTCCGTGACGATCCCGGCTCGGCTCCGGTGCAGACCGGTTCGCCGGTCGACCTCGTCGACCGGGTGGCGGAGGTCATCGGCGGCAAGGAGATCCTGCTGGTGATGGACAACTGCGAGTCGGTGATCGAACCAGTGGCCACGTTGGCCGGGCAGTTGTTGCGGGCGGCCCCGAACCTGCGGATCCTGGCGACGAGTCAGCAGCCGCTGGGCCTGGCGGGCGAAGTGCTGTGGGCAGTGCCGCCGTTGGAGCTGCCCGGCCGCGATGACGCACTGGAGTCCGTTCGGAGGTCCAGTGCGGTTCGGATGTTCGCCGCTCGCGCGGCGGCGTCAGCACCGACGTTCCACCTCGACGCGGACAACGCGACCGCGGTCGCCGAGATTTGTAGGCGGCTGGACGGGATTCCGCTGGCCCTGGAGCTGGCCGCGACCAGGGTGCGAGTGCTCGGGGTTCACGAGTTGCTCCGCCGCCTCGACGACCGTTTCCTGGTGCTGGCTTCAGGATCACGCGACGCGCCCGCACGACAGCAGACCCTCCGCGCGGTGATCGACTGGAGTTGGGACCTGCTGACCGCGACCGAACGCGTCGTGCTGCGCCGCCTGGCCGTCCACTCCGAAGGGTGCGCACTCGACGCGGTCGAAGCGGTTTGCTCCGGCAACGGTGTGCAGATCGGGGACGTCCTTGATCTGTTGAGCCATCTCGTGGATCGTTCATTGGTGACCGTCAGCCGTCATCAGGTCACCGGTGAACCTCGATACCGGCTGCTCGAATCCGTCGCCGCCTACTGCGTTGAGCGGCTCGTCGACGCGGGAGAGTTCGAGCGCGTGCGCATGCGACACTGCGACTACTACGTCGCGCTCACCGAGCAAGCGGGGCCTCACCTACGCGGGCGCGAGCAACAGCGCTGGCTCCAGCGGTTGGACGCCGAAGCGGCCAACCTGCGCGCCGCCCTTGAGACAGCGACACGGCACGAGGACGCGACTCTCGCCCTGCGCCTGGTCAACGCGATGGCGTGGTACTGGTTCCTACGCGGCAGGCTCGGTGAAGCACGCCGCGCGATCCGGGGAGCACTGTCCATACCGGGAGCTGGGTCCCCCGTGCTCCGAAGTGCCGCTATCGCATGGCAGGCGGGGCACTCGGTGCTAGCGGGCGGGCGCGCGGACGAGACGGTCTCTGCATCGACCCGCGACCTCGACGACCCGGCGACGCACGGGCAGGCACTCTGGTTCCTCGGCCACGTCGCGTCCGTCGTCGACGACGGACCGACCGCCGAGCACATCACCGCCCGTGCGTTGGCGTGGTTCCGCGCGCTCGACGATCGGTGGGGCATCGCGGCCTGCCTCGCCGATCGGGCAAGCCAGGCCGTCACCAGGGGAGAGTTCCCCGGCGCCCTACGAGACGCCACTCGCGCCGCCGAGCTCTTCGGCGACCTCGGGGATCGTTGGGGCCAGTTGCGGGCGTCGTTCTCACTCGGTGCGCTGGCCGAGATCCGCGGTGACTACGGTCCGGCCGCGCGGCTGCATCAGGAGGGTCTGCGCAACGCGGAAGAGCTGGGGCTGTGGCCGGATGCTTCGTACCAACTGTCGTGGCTCGGCCGGATCGCGCTGCTCACTGGCGACCATGCGCAGGCGACAGAGCTGCACGACCGGGCCGAACAGCTGGCAGCGGAGCACGGAGTAGTCCCGGGGCAGATGTACGCGAGGATCGGGAAAGCGCTCAGCGCGCGCAGGCAGGGCGAGTTCAAGGTCGCCGAGGAACACCTGCACGTGGTTCTCGTCTGGCACCGGCAGGTGGACTTCGAGCCGGGCAACACCCTGGTCCTCGCCGAGCTCGGCTTCATCGCCGAGCAGCGCGGCGATCCCGTCACGGCCCGCCGTCTGCACTTGGACGGCTTCGACATCGCCCGCAGGGTCGGCGGCCCGCGGGCCATCGCACTCGCCACGGAAGGTCTGGCCGGGGTCCTGGCACTGTCCGGCGACCATCGGCTCGCCGCCCGACTTCTCGGCGCGGCCGCGCGGACAAGGCAGTCGGTGGGGGCACCGCTGCCCGCGGCCGAACGGGGAGACGTGAACAGGATCACCTCGGCCTCGAAACGCGTGCTCGGGGAGCGCCGGTTCGCGGCCGAGTTCGACCGCGGCGCGATCCTGAATACCGGCGAGATCCGCGACCTGGTCGGCGCCGAGTGCAGGTCCGCTATCGCCGCGCGATAGCACGACTCTCTCCAACCGCGACTGGGTTCAGAAAGGCGCTGATGCCGCAACAAAGGTGAGACGGCCCAGCTCAGAAATAGACCACCTCGTTTCCGTAGGCACGCCAGGTTCGTTTGCGCACCTCTGCCACTATCGCAATTCTGCGTTTTCGGGAGTCGATCATGTGTTTCGCCGTGAATGCCAGTCCGCCGGAACTACCGCAAGAACGTGCACGAACAGTCGCGGGCGACGTCGTCCAGGCTCGACGTATCGAGTTGGTCTCCGCAGACGGAACCACAGTGGCGGCCGCACTGGCCCAAGCACGACAACCCAGCGGATCGGGTGTGGTCATCCTGCCCGATGTGCGTGGCCTCTACACGTTCTACGAACAACTCGCCGAGCGTTTCGCTCAAGCAGGTCACCATGCGATAGCCGTGGACTACTTCGCCCGCACCGCGGGCACCACGCCACGCGGCGACGACTTCGACTACCAACACCACCTTTCCGCCGCCGAACTCGGGCAGGTGCAGACGGACATCGCGGCCGCGGTCGCCCTCCTGCGCAGGCGTACCGATTCCACGCAGGTAGTGGCGATCGGATTCTGCTTCGGCGGCACCCACGCCTTCCTGGCAGGCTCAAACCATGAGCTCGATCTCAACGCGGTGGTCGGCTTCTACGGCCGCCTCAATCCCGGCAGGCTGCCCAGACCCGCCGAGCGGGCACACAGTATCGGTGTCCCATTGCTTGGTCTATTCGGCGGCAATGACCCCTCGATCCCGGCAGAAGAAGTCGGCCAGTTCGACACCGCCCTCCGTCAGGCGGGAGTACGCGCCCAGCTCATCACGTACCCTAACGCGCCACACTCGTTCTTCGACCGCTCCTTCGATGAACACAGGGAGGCATGCGATGACGCCTGGCATAGAGTTCTCAATTTCCTTGAACACCTGCCAACCTCATGAGCAGGGCCGCTCCGATCACGGCCACGGCGAGCAGGCAACCCGCGTTTCGGCAGCCAACGCCTCGACCACACCCTCGTCAGCCCGGCCGCCGGGGAGATCCGCACTTGCTCCTACGACCACACCACCAGGCGCGACCAACTCAGCGACCACGCAGCCCTGCTCACCACCATCGGCCTCGTCTGACACCGCAGTGCAGCAGGCCCGTTCGGAACGTGCCTAGCCCACCAGGGCGGGGGTGCCCATCCGGGCGAGCAGCTTGTCGCGGAAACGCGCCATGTGCGGGTCGAATCGGCCGTGCGCCCAGTCGGCAGGGTCGTCCAGGCAGAACCATCGGACCGCGTTGGCCTCCCGCGGATCGGCCTCGATGCGCATGTCCTGATCGCCGGCCAGGACGTACCAGAACGACACGTCGGTGTGGCTGTGCGCACCGACCGTCTGTGTCACCGTCAGAAACAGTGGCTGTCCGCCGAATCCGGGATGGAACTCGCCGTCGATCCCCAGTTCCTCCGCGGCCTCGCGCAGCACCGTCGTACGCGGGTCCTCGCCGTCATCGACGTGACCGCCGGGGAACAACCACAACCCGGCCTTCACGTGATCGACGAGCATGACCGTGCGGCGAGCATCGTCCAACAGCGCGAAGTACACACACAGGTGCTTGTCCGGTGTTGCCGGCCGCGCGATCCGAAACAGCGGCGCGCCCGACGCGATCCAGTGCAGCGTCTCGGTCTTGTCCCGCACCTCGTGCTCGTCGAGAGGTTTCACCGAGGCGACGAGATCGCGCACCACAGCCCGTGGGTCCTGACCAGCCGTTGACATCAACCCTCCACCGAGGCACCGAGGTTCGACGGCCGCTCACCCACAGCGGCCACACCGCCGCACCCGAAGGCGCGTCGCGGACCCTAACAGCGCCCCCCACCGCCACTGTGGAGACCACGCCGAGACCGATCGGGTAGAGCAAGCCTCAGCGTCAACGCCGAATGATCAGTCAGCCCCAATGCCCGCACCGAATGGTCATAGGAACACGCCCTCACCGCGGACCGGTACTCGCCGCTGAAGAACGCATGATCAAACCGGTAGCCGTTTCTGGTGCCGTCCGCGGCGGGTCGGCCAAACCACGAGTAGTCCATGCCCTGCGGCAGGTGGACGCGGAATGCGTCATCGAATCCCGCCGCCCCGAACGAACGGTAGGAGTCCCTATTGTGACGCCCATCACGGCCTGGGTGCGACGATCACTGGAGCCATGTCCACAGCCTTGAGTACCGAATTCTCCGCCGGACTCGTCGTCGTGCCGCGAATCAAGGACGATCGACCGAGCTACTTCACCAGCCCTCCGCCGGTGGAGGACAAACCCTGTCCTACCTACGCCTGGTGCCAGGAACTGACCTGTGTCGGTTCGGTATCCGAGGACGAGCACACTGGTGAGTTCATCACCCTCGGCCAGTTCGAGGTCCACCTGAACCGCAACCCGTTCGAAGAGGCCCGTGTCGTGATCAACGTGCACAGTGCCAGCGCTCGTTCTCCCTACAGCAATCCCATCCGTGAGCGATTGACAGCCGAAGAAGCGCAGATCCTTGGAACTGCACTCCTTACCAGGGCTGCGCAACTGGCAGCTGGGCCGATCAGCGAGCGAGGCGCCCGATGATCACCGATACCGCAGACATTCGACCACTCGCCTGCGAACCCTGGTGTGCGGCTGCCAACGACCCGGCAGTGGATCACGATTTCGAACGCATCGACGGCGACTGGTGGCACATCCGACGGATCGGAACGATCCCGACCCAGGCCAACGACCTCAACGAGCCGGGAGATCCACCCGACCTGCCGTTCGACGTCGAGGTCACCCGATACGGCACTCGACCACCGACGGTCAACATCAGCGTCCGTGGCTGGTGTGAGGCCGCGGTCCTTTCCATCGACGACGCCCGGCAGGCGATCGAAGTGCTTTCCAGGGCTGTGTCTGCACTGAGGGTGTGGTTGACCGACTCGATCCACTGCCGTACCCCACCGAGGTTGCCGTTGCGGTAGGTCTCGTCCTTACGGTCCGGGCGTAGCAGCCGCACGGTCATCGACTCGGTGAGTGCCTTGAACTCTGCACCGGAGAACCCCTTGTCCGCCAACAAGACCTGGCCGTTGCGGATCAGATGGTGGTTGTTGTCCAGCAACGCCGCGAGTACCTCAC
>NZ_JBQTHF010000107.1:0-52807 GCF_052390155.1 Actinokineospora sp.
CGCGGTGGCTCCAACCGCTACGACCGACGCCCCGCGAACACCCCGGCCGTTCAGACCGTCACCTACCGGATCGTCCTGCACCCGCTACAGCCAAAACCAACATGATCTTTTAAGGCAGTGGCATTGCGGGGTGCCCGGTGTGGGCGGGGATGATTCGGATGGTGACGTTCGAGCGGTCGGCGTGCTCGCGCAGGGCGGCGAGTTGGTCTTTCATGGTGTGGGTGGGGATGCCGGTGCGGGTCAGGGCGTGGTGCTCGATGAGGAATGTGCACGCGGCGGATTCGTCGGTGACGAGTCGGTGGTCGTGGGTCAGTGCCTCGACCCGTTGGTTGATCTCGTCGGGTGGGGTCAGGGGGGACGCGGTGAGCAGGGCGCGGTGGTAGGCGGGGGTGCGCAGGGGTCGGGGGATGGTGGCGTGGTCGTAGCAGGTCATGGCGACCAGCCCGTTCTCCACCGCGCGCAGGGTCCGTGACCGCATGGGCAGGCGGGTGCCGTGGTCTTCGAGCCAGTTGATCGCGGCGGCCTGGTGGGCCAGTGGGCACAGTTGTTCCCTGGCTCGGCGGGAGATGCCGAGGAAGGTGCCGACCGTGGCGACGTCTTCGGGGTTGGGCAGGCCGTAGCCGCTGAGCAGCCGGTGGATTCTGGCCACCGGGAACCCCAACCCGTGCGCCACGGTCCTGATCGTCTGCCCGGAGGCGTGTGCGGCCGCGCTCAACTCCAGCCCGATCACCCGCCCTCGCAGCGTGTTGCGCACCGATCTGGACCAGTGCTCCGCAGGTTTCACCTCACGCCTGCGTGGCCTCACGACTCGCCCCCGGGAGTCGAGCCCGCCGGGGATCGCCCGCCGGTTGCGGGCGCGTTCGATCACCGCGTGTCCGATCTCGACCAGACGCTGTCCCAACGCCTGTTCGTCCTCGACCGATGTCGGCGCGGCGCGTCCGGCGTCGGCATCGAGCGAACGCAGGACGTAGCCGGCGATCTCCCCGTTGAGCGACGAGAGCCGCCCAGTCAACACCAACTCGGCACGCCAACCCTCATCACCGGTATCCGCCATGTCCGCGCCCGCCGGGCTCATCCCGGCCGCTGCCCGGGTTGCCGACTCCGAGACGGGGTCGACGTCGTCTGGTTCGGTCACCCCTACCGCCCCCGCCTGCCGCAGACCAGGCGAGTGAACCAACCCGGTTGTGAATGCTTGTGCTTCCCGGTCGGCTCGCCGATGCGCTGGGCAACGGTCCGCATCCGCGACCACGCCAACAACAACGACCCGCAACGCCGGCAGGGCGGACGCGGTGCCGCATGCGGTGACGCGGGCAGCAACCGTGCACCACACACCGCTTCGTAGATGCCGGATCGGCATCCGGCGACTTCCTCGTCTCGCACCGCGTGATCACAACCGTCCAAAAAGGACATCCAGATCACCAGCGGGTACTTGATCGCCGTCACCGAGACCGCCCCCGCACATCACGCGCAATGTCCCGAATGGTCAGACCGGCACTCACCAAGACGACCACACCCAAGAAGGTCAACACCCACGCAGATCCCATGACAAAGTCCCTTCCGTGATCCTGTTTCAACGGACGGGGCAAACCGCCCGGCCGCGTATGCCGATGTGGCGCCGTCCCTGGTCACCGCAGATGACGAAAGTCGTGACACACTGAAATCAGTTTTTCGTCAGTTACTCGTCAGCGGAACGACACGGACGTGACAGCGCGGCGACAAGCGGACGACATGGGTCGCTGACGAGGGCGTAGGGAGCGGAGACGGGAAGACGTGGCCGGAGACGCAAGGCAAGCGCGGACGCTGCTAGAGCTGTTGATCTGGGAGCGCAACCTGACACAGGCGGAGTTCGCCGAGTTCGCGGAAGCTTTTGCGCGGCAACACGGGGAACCGGGCACGCTCAGTCCGCGCCACCTTCAACGGCTTGTCGCCGGCGGCGTGTACCAGGGGCGTCGAATGCGCGTGCAACCGACAACAGCGCGACTCCTGGAACGAATCTTCGATCTGAGCGTCAATGATCTACTCCGACCCCCTCCGATGGCCGTTCAGCCCGCCAACGAGTCCGCGACTGAACTCAGGCGGCGACTCAGTGCCGCCAGTCGCATTGACGAGTCCGTGATCCAACTCCTACAGGCTCAACTTGAAGCGGTTCGGCGACTTGACCGCCAGTTGGGCGCCATCGTGGCGCACGACGAGGTGACAGCGAAGGTCGCTCAGGTCACGCGTCTCCTGTCGCACAGCACGGCATCGCAGGCGCGGAAAGGTCTCGCCGCCGTGCTGTCGGAACTGCACGCATTGGCCGGATGGCAAGCACTCGACCTGGGGAAGCCGTCAGACGCCTGGCAGCATCACGAGTGCGGTAAGGCTGCGGCCGCTCAACATCGGTGTCTGGCGCCGTTCGAGCTTCATATGGTCGGTGAACAGGCGTTCGTGCTGATCGATGTCGGCAGATCGGCCGACGCCGTCGACTTGTTGGTTGACGCCCGCAGCCGTGCAGACCGCCATGCACCCCAGTTGTTGCGTGCGTGGCTTGCGGCGGCGTGCGGTGAGGCGTTTGCTGCGGACGGGAACCGGACGGCGAGCCTGCATGCATTCGACGATGCTGACGACCTGCTGCCAACCGACCCGACCAACGACGAGGGGCCGTACGTCGCTCTGGACCGAGTACACCTGGCTCGTTGGCGAGGACACGCACTTGCGCGACTTGGTGTGCCGGAAGCCGTCCAGGTTCTTACCGACGCGCTTGATCGGCTGGACCCGACCTTCACCCGCGCCGAGACAGGTCTCCGGGTTGATCTTGCGATGGCATTCGCTGTTGCCGGAGAACGCGACGAAGCGCGCCGACAAGCCGATCACGCGGCCGGGTTGGCAGACGAGATCGGGTCAGTGCGCCAGTACCAGCGGATAACCGCACTTGGGACGCGCTTGGCTGGCCGTTGAACGTTTTCTGGCTCACGCGGCGCGGAGGTTCCGCGACTCTGGCGCCGCGACCGAGTCCGTAGGCTGCCCCGCGTGACCGACACGCATGGAGCATGGCAGACCTTCGGTGAGCGGCTGGTCTATGACAACCGGTGGGTGAAGTTGGGCCTTGTGGATGTCCAGGCGCCGAACGGCGAGCGCTGGGACTACCACGTGGTGCACCTTGATCGGATCGCCATCGCGTTGATCGTGGATGATCAGGAACGGGCGCTCATGCTCTGGCGTTACCGGTTCCCGACTGACCAGTGGGGCTATGAACTGCTAGGTGGTCTCGTTGAGGATGGCGAAGAGGCGGCCGCGACCGCTGCCCGTGAAGCCGCTGAGGAGAGCGGGTGGCAACCGGTCGGCGAGCCGGAACACTTGATCAGCTTTCAGCCACTGCCGGGGCAGGTGACCGCTCCGGTTGACGTGTACTTGTGGCGCAAGGCCGAAAAGATCGGCGAGCCCACCGACACGGAGGAAGTCGGCCGCGTCGAGTGGGTGCCACTGAGCCGCATACCGGAGCTGGCGAAGCGGCAAGAGCTGCTCGGGTCGGGCGCGCTTGTCCCACTGCTCTACTACGTCGCGTCACGCGGGACCGATGCCGTTCGTGGGCAGGATCAGTCTGGAGAGTCTGCGTAGTTGTCGATCGGATTTGATCTGCGAGGCGAGCCGCTTCGCCTGTCTCGCGTAATTCAACGCCTCGTCGCGGTCACCTGCCGCCGCGTGCGCGAACGCAAGATCGACAAGCATTCCCGTACGTGCCCTGGTGAACTCGGAGGGCAAACGAGACAGCGCGTCACGAAGTTGATCAGTTGCCTCAGGCTCACCAAGTCGACTCAAGGCGTGGCCGCGCCATCGGTCGAGATGTGCGCCGCCAAGGAACAGGTAGGGCAGCGACGGGGCGACGGGATCGTTGGGCAGCAATGCCCCGGCCGCGTCGAAAGCATGCAATGCCGCGTCGCGCCGGCCGTCCGCCGCTAGCCCTTCACCGTGCGCAGCGGCCAACCACGCGCGGAGAAGCGCCGGCGCCGAATGTTCCGCGATGTCGCGCGCTTGGGCGAGTTGGTCGACTGCTTGCTCGACCTCGCCGAGATCGATCAGGACGAAGGCTTGCTGCGCCGTGGAATGCGCCAGGAGAAGCGGAGAACACGCTTCGCGCGCGGCAGTCTTGGCGCGTTCGTGATGATCCCATGCCTGCCGGATCGCGTTCCGGTCGAGCGCCTCCCAACCGGCCAGCGCGGATGCTTCGGCAAGCACTCCGGCCAACTGCTCACGTTGACCGCGCGCCGTGCCGTAGCTGAGCAGGTCGTCCATGTGTCGTATGTTGCTTCGCAACTGATCGAGCACTGCGATACCGCCGAACTGCCGGTCGACATGTCGTGCCTGATCGACTTGTCGCCGAAACAGTTCGACTGTTCCGGCGTCGACCGTGCGCGCAATTGCCAAACGGGACAGCAGTTCGTCAGCCTCGTCGTCCTCGTTCTCGGACGGAAACCCAAGCTCTTCGTTTGTGCGGCCATAGATGTCCCGGAACAGGCGTCGGTACGGTTGGCTTACCGCGCTGTGGCCGTTCTCCCACTCGGACAGCTTTGTCTTGAGACTTGCCGACGACATGACCGGCATGCCGAGCATCGCGGCCCGCTGCTGGAGCATGTTGATCACATCGACCTGCGAATAGCCGGCGCCTCCAGCCGTCTTTCGCACGGTCTGGAGCCGTGTCTTACCCATCGGCTTGTCCGAGCGAATAACGTGTCTGACCTGCGAGGTTAGTTCGAGTTAATGGTGACACGGTTAACCGGCGCCATCTGTAAGCCGGCCCGGAACTGCCGTTCTCTGTAGACATGGACGCAACGCAGAACACCGGAGCGGCACCCCGGGCCGGAGTGCCGCAGAAATCGACAGACCTACGGGCTGTCCTGTGTGTCACGGCTGATCACTGTCGTGATGTTCGCATTTATCTCGGCGAGCTGTTCGGTCAGCTCGGTCAGCCGGTCCTCGATGGCCGCAAGGCGTTCGGGCACGCCGTCTCCAACCCGGAGCTCCACCGGATCGCCCGGTGCGGGTGGCTGGTGGCCGTACAGCACGGCAGAGAGATGGCGCGGGTGCCAGCCGAGCGCCAGCGAGAGCGCCTCCAACGTGCGAGTGCTGCGGCGGCGCTGAACCGTGTTGCGCTGAAGTTCGCGCACGATCGCCAGCGATACGCGCGACGTCTCCGAGAGTTCGCGCTGAGTCATCCCGACCTCATGCGCGCGCTCGTTAATCGCCTTGGCAACCGCCGACCAGTCTTCGGACACCCATTCCTCCGCGCTCCGCCTCAGTGTCGAGATTAGCGGGAGGACCTGATTCGGCGGGCGGCAATCCAGCACTGAGTTCCGCAGTTGGTCCCTTCGTGTCCTATGACCGATGAAATCACCTCTTAAATCATGCTTTCTTCTAATGAAGGGCTTTCTCATGAGTACTTCTATGCGTTCTAACGGCTCTCCGGTCTTCCTCTCGATCCGAGAGGCCGCGTGGGTTCTCGGGATTGATCAGGCACGGGTGTGCCGGGCGATCCGGCACGGGGTCCTGCCAGTCGTTCGGCGGCGCGGTCGGCTTGTGGTGCCTGTCGGCGTGTTGACGCCGTTGCTGAGTCCAGCTCCGCCGCTGGGCGGAGGTGATGTCGATGCGTGACGAGGAGCGCGGCGACGTGGTGTCCGATGTGGACACGGTGACGAACGAGCGTTGGCTGATCGACATCGCATGGCGACTGGACTCGCTGCGGTGGGTTCCTACCGGTGTTCTCGGTGATATCGCGGTTCGCGATGGCGCGTGCATGGCTGCCTACGCGGCCGGTGATCCGCCCGGCTGGTTGGGGCATGAGCAACCGGACCGCGCGTTGGCGGCGCGGTTGTGTGCGGGTTGCCCGGTTCAGGATCAGTGTTTGGAGTTGGAGTTGCGGACGGCCGGTGAGGACACCGTTGGTGTCTGGGGTGCGCTGTCCGAGGTCGACCGTCGTGCGTTGCTCGGGTATTGGCGGCAACGGGGCGATCGCGCCGACGATCGGGGGGTTGGCCGATGAACACGATCAACCTGTCGATCACGGAGATTGCCGCCGGCGCGGGGGTGTTGGTCGTGCTGGTGCTGGTGTGGCGCGCGGGTGCGCGTCGGGCGAAGGCGGCGGCTGAGGCTGCGCGGAGTGGGGCACGGTTCGTGTCGCTGGCCGGTCGGGTGTTGTTCAACGCAGCGCTGATCGTGGCAGTTCAGTGGGTGGTGATCGCGCATCCGGGCAACCGGTGGCTGTTGCTCGCGGTGCTCGGCCTGCCCGCGTTGTTCGCGGCGTTCGCGCTGACCCGTGCGTTGACAGTGACCACTGTGGACACGTCACGCCGGAAGGGCGGTCGGCGGTGAACCGTGCTGAACGGTTGGCGCGTGACGCGGCCATGGCGGCTGAGGTGCGGGCGTTTCAGACGCACCCGGATGTGGTGGCACTGCGGATCGAGCGCGTCCGGCGGCAGGTCGACTGGATGTGTTGGTCGGGGATCGTGTTGGGGTTGGCGTTCACGATGACCAACGTTCAGGGCTTCGCGGCGGCCGGGGTGCCGCCGTGGTCGCTGCCCTGGATCGCTGCGTGGGTGCTCGACCCGACGGTGTCGCTGGTGTTGCTGGCGATCCTGCGGGCTGAGCAGGTGACCGCGCGGTACCAGATCCAAACGGGGCCGTGGGTGCGGCGGGCGAAGTGGTTCACGTTGGCGGCGACGTACGTCATGAACACGTGGGCGTCGTTCGCGGCCGGGTCGATGGCGTCGATCGTGCTGCACTCGGTGCCGCCGTTGGTCGTGTTCGTCGCGGCCGAGGCGATCACCGATCTCCGCGACAAGCTGACCGACGCGGTTGCGGCGGCTCACCAAAGCGTGAACGCAGCGCCCGTTCACGTGAACGCTCCCGCCGTTCGGAAGATGTTCGCTGACTACCTCGCGGACGCGCGGGCAGCGTGGTCACCGGATGTCGAGGTCACACCTGCGTGGGTTCGCACGGTCACCTCCTGTTCGCGTGGGCTCTCACCCCGGCTGGCGGCGTCGTTGCGCGCGGAGATCGAGGGCCGTCATGAGCGGTGACGATCTGGTGCCCGCCGTGTTCGACGGCGAGTTGGTCGAGGAACCCCCCGCGCCGATCTACCACCGGCCGAAGCTGGGGCGGTTGCAATCCTGGTGGCTACGGTCGGCCCGGGTGCCGCATCGGTTGAAGAGCCGCGCCCAGGCCGTGCAAGCCGGTCGTGATGCCGTGGCGGCGGTCGTCCGGTCACCGGTCCGGTTCCTTGGCGGGGTAGTTCGCGGAGTGGTGGTCGCGATCCGGTGGTGGCGTCGGTGGGTCACGGTTCGGGACTACCGGGAAGCCGCCGAACAGTCGGAAAAGCTGGCCGACAAGTTCGGCGAGATCCGGGAATTAACGCTGTTCCGATGGAAGGTCACTGGGGCCGTCGCCATCACGACGGTGGTCGGCCTCGCGATCGCCGATCTCGTCTACGGCGGTCGGGCGCTGTGGATCGCAGGCGCGGCCGGTTCGGTCGCTCTGGCGATCCTTGGGCGGCGGAAAGACGGGAGTCCCGGACGGAAAGCCGTTCTCGCCGGACCACGGGCGCTGACTTGGACGATGGACCCGCAAGTCTTGGTCGACGCATTCCGTGACGCGAAGCTGATCGGCAAGGACGAAACGCTGCGCCTGGTCGAACGCGCGACCCGCATCGGCGAGGGGTGGGCGATCACGATAGACCTCCCGGCCACGCGCAAGGCGGCGGACGTGATCAAGGGCCGCGAGGCGCTGGCGTCCGCCCTGGCGGTCGATGAAGTTCAGCTCAGCGTGGAACGTGTGCGCGGCAACGGCGGCCACGCGGGACGGGTCGCGATGTGGGTCGCCGACCAGGACCCGTACGCGTCCCCACCGATGCGGACCCCACTGCTCGACGCACCGACGTGGGACGCGTGGCGACCGATGCCGTTCGGCCGGGACGCGCGGGACCGCCGGGTGGACCTTCCATTGGTCTGGACATCGCTGCTCGTGGGCGCGATTCCCAGGCAGGGCAAGACATTCGCGGCCCGGCTGGCCGCCGCAGGGCTGATCTTGGACCCGTACACCCGGCTGTATGTCGCCGATTTCAAGGCCGGGAAGGACTGGGACGCGGCCGGTCATGTCGCTCATCGGTTCATGGCAGGCGACGAGTCCGAACACGTGTTGGTGTTGGTCGCGTGGCTGGTCGAACTCGTCGGCGAAGTGCAGGCGCGGTATCGGCGCATGCGGGAACTGGACGACGTGACATGTCCTGAGTCGAAGGTGACGCCGGCGATGTCACGGGACACGGCGTTGAACATGCCGATCACGGCGATATTCGTTGATGAGGTTCAGGTGCCGCTCGAAGACCGAACGCCGGTTCGCGTCGAAGACAAGAAACTGACCGCCGGAGAGTACGTCGGAGAGCTGCTTACCTGGCTGGCCAAGAAAGGACCGGCGGCGGGTGTGGTCCTCGTGCTGGCCACTCAACGGCCGGACTCGAAGACAATCCCGTCCGGCCTGCGCGCGGTGCTCGGATCACGGTTCGCACTACGGGTCATGGACTGGCGAGATTCCAACATCGTGCTCGGTGAACAGATGAACACACGGGGGTACGACAGCAGTCGGCTACTGGCCTCGCACAAGGGCGTCGGCATCCTGCGACCGGACGGCGAGACCCAAGCCGGGGCGGACGTACTCGCGTTGACCGTGCGGACCTACTACATGCCCAACGAGGACTGGCACACCATCTGCCGACGCGGCCGGGCATTGCGAGAAGTGGCCGGGACCCTCACCGGCCATGCGGCCGGACAAGACACGACACCGGCGCTCGACCATGCGGCAGCGGCGAAAGCCATCGGAGCAGGAACAGCGTCACGAACGGCGGCATGGGAAGCCGATGGCCTGCCGGAACCGCTCGCGTCCGTTGTGGACTACCTGGGAGACGAACTCGACGCAGAAGACCGCGACTTCGTACCCACGGCCGAACTGACAGAAGCACTCGCCATCGAACCCACCACGTTCGGACGGCAGATGACGGAGTTGGACTGTCGGCCAACACGCAACCGTGTGCCCATCGACGACGGGAAAATTCGGCAGATCCGAGGCTATCTCATCGCCGATATCCGCGCCGCCGTGGAACGGCACCGACATCTACCCCCAACGGGAAGGGGGTGAGAAGCAACGACCGCATCGGACGACGACACAACGCGCGGCAGCCAAAAGCGGGACGACGACGGGAATGGCACAGATGATCAGACTGCCGGTAAAGAAGTCGATCCAGAATCTTGGGACTACTGGCGCAGAGCGTGCGCCGCCATGCCGACAATGACAGCCGACGAGATCGCAACTGTCGCGGTGATCCTTCGCCGCGTCGACAAGTGACGCTGCTGAGAGCCTTGCTTGATCATCAAGTGTCGGTGGGGCGTTGGGAGCGCAGACTTAGCCCAACAACCCGGCGACGCGCCTCGCGACGCACACCGGCTCCCGAAGGTGTCGGTGTCCGGGCGTATAGTTCCGCCCACGCGCAGCAAGATCCCCCGGGTGCGCTCCTGCGCCCGGTCAGCCTCATCCTGAACGGAGAGTTGCAGTGGCAAATAGCGGCAAGCGTGCGACGGAAGTGTCCTACACGGACAAACGCGGTCAGCTCACTGAGAACAGGGGTATCACAATGGTCGGCGGTTACCCGATCAAGCCGGTTTCCGCACCCCCGACCGAGCCAGCCATGCCGTCTAGTTCACCGGCTCCCAGCAGTGGTGAAACTGGTGCGGCAACCGCAAAGGACTAACCTTGGTTCCAGTTAGCATCCTCGGCGTTGTCGTTTTTCTGCTTTTTGTTGCACCTGGAAGCTGTCTAGAACTGCTTCGCGGTCGAAAAGCGCTACCACGTGAGGAAAGTACGTTCGTTCACATCAGTCGGATATTGCTCTCCGGCACATTTATTAGCGCAGCTACTGTTGCTCTACTCGCGCTCGCTAGCCTCGTTAATCCATCGGGCGTGTTGGACCTGCAAAAACTGTTGACCCAAGGTGCGGCCTATGTGTCCGCCCATCTGGGACTAGTCGGGTGGACAGTCGGTGTTCAGGTCGTACTGTCATCCCTGTTGGCCACGGTCGTCAGCGACCTACGGAACGGCCGCTCGGCTACACAAATTCTTCAGGCCGATGTCTGGCACGGGCTAGGCGAACTTGCACTACAACCCGGACAACAGGCTTTCGTCAGCGTTCACCTGAAAAGTGGGCGGGACGTCATCGGCTACTACGTCGGCGCGTCGACAGAGTTGGAGCCAGCTAAACGTGAACTGATCCTAGGAGCGCCACTATCGGTCCGCGCCGCAGAACAAGCCCAAACTGTTGCTCTAGGTCCGGCATGGGAACGTATGGCAATCTCGGGCGCGGAGATTGAGTCAGTGGCGTTTTGCCATGTGAGCGAGACAGCTCCAAGTGACCCCACCTGGTGGGCCATCAAATGGGCGTGGGTTCAACGGAACTATCTACGCTGGGAAATCGCGATCGCGGCGATCGTTGTAGTTCTCGGCATCGTCGTGTTGGTTTGATCAGCCGTATCCCTGTGGAGCTCAGCGATCTCCTGAACGCACCTGCTAGCGTTCGTCCGGCTGCACAATGTGGATACGCGATCGGTCAAACACTCGCTTCTTGGTCTCGGGTGGCATCGGGTCGACCAGCATCCGTGAACGGCCGAGTGCTTGACGGAACATGGCGCGCTTGTCCGCGACGTCGGCTGCCTCCCATTGGGCCACCACGTCCTCACGTGCCTGTACGGCCGGTACGACGCTGGTCTTGCCGCCAGCGAGGGATTCTCGTTCGGCTATAAGGCGTGCGAGGTCGGCCGAGAGTGGTTCGTTTGCCTGGTCGAATGCGATCAGGGTCATTTTCCTGAGTCCGAGTCGGACGGACAGTGCTCGTTGGATCTCCTCGCATGCCGCAATTTCGTCTTCCAACTGTTCAAGTCGTTTGGATGCGCGTGACCGTGCTGAGGCGATCGCGGCGGCGTGGCGTGGATCGGACAAGCGGGTGGCGACGAACGCGGTGATCTCGGTGTCGACGGGTCGGCAATCGGCATAGACCCGACCGCACCCCCTCCGTTGCTTGTTGCAGAAGTAGGTGCGGCGTGGTTCCCCGTCGGGGTAGGGCTTGGTGCCAGCCGGGCGAGCGGTCAGCTTGGCGCCGCAGAGCCCGCAGCGCAGGATTCCGGTGCCGATGTAGCGAACGCCGGCGACCTGTCCCTTGCTGCGCGCGGCGAACAGTGCTCGCAGTCGTTCGAAGGTGGTCAGGTCGATGATCGGCTCCCCGGCGATGTGGCCTTCCAACTTGCCGTCGTATTCGATCAGTCCGGCCAGTGCCGGACGGGTCAGTGTCGCGCGGACGGTCTTGTGCTCCCAGAGCAGACCGCCAGGGACCGAGCGGAGACCGGCCGCGTTCCACTCGCGCACGATCTGGCCGATGGACACGCCGGACAGGATCGCGGTAACCGCGTCCCGCAATGCCTGACGTTCCCGGGCAACCACGTCATCGGGCACCGGTAGGCGTTCCCCGTTC
This sequence comes from Actinokineospora sp., assembly GCF_052390155.1. Classification (NCBI taxonomy): domain Bacteria; kingdom Bacillati; phylum Actinomycetota; class Actinomycetes; order Pseudonocardiales; family Pseudonocardiaceae; genus Actinokineospora; species Actinokineospora sp. The sequence goes on from NZ_JBQTHF010000107.1 coordinate 11,540, forward strand.
GGCCCGGTCGCCTCAGCCTCGACTCCCATGAACCCGAACCGGCGCGGCCCGCCGGTCTGCGACCGACCACCCGCGCGCATCGCGGCGAACCGCCGTTTGAGGCGTCGTGACGTGTCATCGCTGGACCTGGCGGCGTGTGCGACCTCGATCCGCAGGATGAACCGGTCGTCCGGGGCCGACAGGTCCCGTTCACCGTGCGCCGAGGCAACTCGGAACCCCTTGTCGGCGAGCTCGATCAGGCGTTCCAAGTCTCGCGGCTGGCGGAACAGGCGGTCGGTGTGCCAGACCACGATCCCGTCCGACTCGCCGGACTCGACCCGCTCCAACAGCCGCTCCCACCCGGGGCGGCGGACGCTGCGCTTCCATGCCGACAACCCGTCGGACAGCTCCTCGCCGAGCACCCCGCCGCGCCGCTCGATCACCTTCCGGTTGTCGGCAAGCTGCGTCTCGATCTTCTCCAACTCGCCGGTCTCAGGCACCCGCGACAACCGGCCGTAGGAGTCGTACACCGACCGCCGGCCGCCCCGACCTGTAGTTTGGTCTGCGCTGCTCATGGCTGCCATAGTATGTAAACAAAAGCAGTCTCGCCCACGGTGCGTCCACTCCCGACCCGGCGTGGTTCGCTCGCCTGCGGCTCGCATCGAGTATGTAACCAATGGCAGGGTCGTCCACGGTGCGGCACGTCGCGATCCAGCGTGGGCTCGGCGCTTCGCGCCGTCGAGGTGTGTGAGCAATTGCGTGGTCGCACACGGTGCGTCCTCTCCCGATTCAGCGTGGATCGCTGGGCTTCGCCCTCGCATCTGGGGTGGGGGTAGAGCGTGCGGTGTTGGGTTAGAGGGTGGATTGGTGGGTGGTGTAGGCGGCGGCTTCGGCGGTTAGCCAGGCGTCGAGGGTGGTGGGGTTGGTGTTGTGGGGGAGGCGGTGTTCGCGGGCTCGGCGGAGGTCTACTACCAATGGGGTGGCGTTGGGGAGTAGGTCTGGCTGGCAGATCTGCAGGATGCGCAGGGCGGCGCTGGAGGCGTCGCGGGGTAGTGGGGGCTCTTTGAGGTAGAAGAGGACTATCTGGGCGTTGGCGGTGGTGGTGAGGGTGGTGCTGCGCGGGTGAGGGTGGATGGCCAGGTGGGGGGTGACGGTTAGGTCTAGGTCGGCTATGCGCAGGGTGGTCGTGCGAGGGCGGAGTGGGATCGCGTGGGTGCGGCGCCACCACGCGAGGAAACCCGCGGCGATCTCGGTGTACGCGCGGTGTTGGCCGGTCAGGTCGGCGCGCGCTATCGCCTCGGCCAGGACGGGGGTCGGGTCGGGGGCGACGGCGGCCTGGCGGATGGCGTCCAGGATGGGCTGGTAGAAGAAGCGACCGCGGAAATCGTCTGCCGACTGGGTGGTGACGATCTCCGTGCGCCGGTGCCTGCCGCTCGCCGCGTATTCGGCGAAAGTGGTGACGTTGAGTACGACAGCCAAAGGTGGCTCCCCTCGATCGGTTTTCCCGCTCCTACCTGGGGAAACCCTATCGAGGAGGTACGACAGAACCGGCCGCTCAGACGACCAGTTCCTTGTCGCCGTCGCGGATGCTGATGGCGAGGGTGGGGCACGACTCGGCGGCGTCGAGCACGTCTTCGTTCGGCTCGATCTCGGCCGACTTGACCGTGGCCGACAGGCCCGCCAGCTCGAAATGCTCCGGCGCGGTGGCCACGCACACACCAGAGGCCATGCAGCGGCTCGCGTTCACTTCCAGTTTCCACGTCACGGGCACCACCGTAGGGGTCGGCGCCGCCTCGCGTCAGCCCCGAACCTCAGCCGGTCTCCTCGAACGTCGCCACGACGTCGTGCAGGGGCTTCTCGGCATCCGGCCTGCGGTCGGCCAGGGTCCACGCGACGACCTGGTGGTAGCCCTGGCCGCCGTCGACCAGGGTGAACCAGTAGACGATGTCGATGCCGTCGACCTCGCCGGTGACCTCGTAGCGGATGCCGCGCAGCGAGCCGAGCGCGACCTCGCGCGGCTGGCCGACCGTGGCGCCGTCGGCGATCTCCGCCATCCCGTCCAGCGCGGCTTCCTCGAACTCGGTGAACGCCGCGAAGTCGGCCTCGTCGTCGGTGATCACCATGACGTAGCGCTCCTGGTAGATCTGCCCCTGCGCGATCACCGACGCCGGACTCCGGTAGTCCTCGGGCAGCTCGACCCACTGGGCGGGCACGGTGAGCCTGCTGTGCCCGTCGGTGGACTTGACGATCTTCGTCGCGCGGTCGGTGTCCGCCTTGGCCGCCGCGGGCCGGTCCGGCTCGCTGGTGGTCTCGACAATGAGCCACGCGCCGATGCCGAGTACCGCCACGAGCACCACCGCCAGCCCTATCCACAGGCCGACCGGCTTACGCGGCGGTTGTGGCGGCGGTGGTGCGAAATACCACTCCTGCGGCGCGAACTGGCCCTGCCACGGCTGGTGTCCCCCGGACATCGCGACGCTCCCCCAGGTCACGGGTTCCCCGCTCGAACAGCGGGCGACGGCAAGCCTACCCGCCTGGCAGGATCACGGACGTGACAAATCATCCAGTCGCCGAGGTCCCCGACCGCCTGTTCGCCGACGACGACGCCGAGATCCGCTGGCGCGCGCGATTCCACGCCGCCCGGGTGTCGCTGCCGGGCTGGGCGCGGGACGCGCCGGACCGCAACGTGTACGTGTCCAATGCCAGCGGCGTGTGGGAGGTCTACGCCTGGGACCGGGCGACGGACACGCACCGGCAGGTGACCGACCGGCCCAACGGCACCCTGCACGCCATCCTCACCCCGGACGGCGAGCACGTCTGGTGGTTCGCCGACACCGACGGCGACGAGTTCGGCACCTGGGTTCGGGAGCCGTTCGCGGGTAGGCCCGCGGACCACGCGCCGGACCCGGCGATGGCGGGCGCCAAGGCGGGCTACCCGGCGGGCCTTGAGGTCGGCCGCGGGGTGGCCGTGATCGGCGTGGCCGACGACGACGGCACCACGGTCTACCTGGCGCGCGGCGGGGCCGAGGCCGAGGTGATCTACCAGGACGAGCACGACGGCTCGGTGTCCGCGCTGTCGCACGACGAGCGGCTGCTGGCGATCGCGCACTCGGAGCACGGCGACAACCGGCACCCGGCGCTGCGCGTGCTGTCGGTGGCCGACGGCGCCACGGTGGCCGAGAAGTGGGACGGCAAGGGCAAGGGCCTCGACGGCATCGTGTTCAGCCCGGTGGCGGGCGACCCGCGGCTGCTGGTGCTGCACGAGCGGCGGGGCCGCGAGGAGCTGCTGATCTGGGACGTCGAGGCGGACACCGAGCAGGAGATCACCCTCGACCTGCCGGGCGAGGTGAGTGCCGACTGGTTCCCCGATGGCAGCGCGCTGCTCGTGGCGCACACTCACGAGGCCCGCAACACCCTGCATCGGTACGACATCACCACCGGCACACTCTCTACTTTGGACACTCCAGCTGGGACGATCGGCTCCGCGGGCGCGCGCCCGGACGGCACGGTCGAGTACTCCTGGTCGAGCGCGGCGGAGCCCACCCTGGTGCGCGCGCTGCACACCGACAGCACCGACCGGGTGCTGCTGGTGCCGCCCGGCGACCGCGCCCCCGGCTCGGCCCCGCTGACCGACGCGTTCGTCGAGACCGAGCACGGCAGGGTGCACGCGCTGATCGCCCGCCCGGTCGGCGCGCCGGACGGGCCGCTGCCCACGGTGTTCAGCCTGCACGGCGGCCCGCACGCGGCCGACGAGGACCGCTTCTCCGCCTACCGCGCGATGTGGCTCGACGCCGGGTTCGCCATGGTGCACGTGAACTACCGCGGCTCCACCGGCTACGGGTCGGCCTGGCGCGACGCGATCGAGGGCAGGCCCGGGCTGACCGAGTTGGCCGACGTCGCCGCCGTGCACGCGTGGGCCGTGGCGTCCGGGCTGGCCGACCCGCAGCGGTGCGTGGTCAACGGCGCGTCGTGGGGCGGCTACCTGAGCCTGCTCGCCCTCGGCACCCAGCCCGAACTGTGGGCGGCGGGCGTCGCGGGGGTGCCGGTGGCCGACTACCTGGCCGCGTACGAGGACGAGATGGAGCCGCTGCGCGCGTTCGACCGGGCGCTGTTCGGCGGCTCGCCCGACGACGTTCGCGACCGGTATGTCGAGTGCTCGCCGATCACCTACGTCGACGACGTGCGGGTGCCGGTGCTGGTGCTCGCGGGCGAGAACGACCCGCGCTGCCCGATCCGGCAGATCGACAACTACCTCGACCGGCTGGCCGAGCGCGGGGCGCCCTACGAGATGTACCGCTACGACGCGGGCCACGGCTCGCTGGTGGTGGCCGAGACGATCAAGCAGTCGCTGATCGAGGTGCATTTCGCGCTGCGGGCGCTGAAGCTGCGGTGACGGACTCGCGCTCGCCCGTTCAGGATTTGCGGGCGAGCGCGAACTCGACCACCTGCAGGCCGATGGTGCGCAGGCTGGTGACCACCTGCGGGTCGCCGCAGCCGCCCGCGGCGTCGAAGACGACCTCGGCGGAGTTCACCGCGGCGCCCAGCGGCGTGGGCCAGCCGCGCAGGGCGTGCACGACCGAGCGCAGCGCGGTGAGTGTGGTGACCGACGCCTGCCAGCCCGCCGCCGTCGCCACGCAGCCGACCGCGCGGCCGTCGAGGTAGGGGCGCTCGTCCTCGCGCAGATCCTCGACGTAGTCCAGGGCGTTCTTGACCAGCCCGGACACGGTGCCGTGGTAGCCGGGCGAGACGAGCACCACACCGTCGGCGTCGCGCAATTCGTCCACAAGCCTGCGGGCGGCGTCGGAGCGCTCGGCCACGGCCGGGTCGTAGAAGGGGAGCACAAGGTCGACGCCGGAGAGCACGGTCGTCTTCGCGCCCGCCTCCCCGGCGCCTGCCAGGGCGATACGCAGGGCGCGCTCCGACTGCGAGTCCGCGCGCAGCGACCCGCCGATTCCCACCACGGTGACCGTCACCGGGCCATCTTCGCATCGCGCGGCAATGGCGGACGACCCCCATCGGGATGCGGTCCACCGGGCGGGAGAGGGGCATAGCCGATAGACCTACCAGCGAGTAACCTCGGGCTGGGGAGCACGCGAGGAGGCTGGATGTCGACGCTGATGAACCGGGTCCCGATCCGGGTCCAGGCCGCGACCGCACGACTGGTGTTCGCCCTGCCGAAGCCGCTGCGCAGGCTGATCGCGGGCAAGCCGGTGCGGATCGACGGCCAGGAACTCGCGCTCGACGCCCAGTTGCTGCTCGCGCTCGACAAGCTCGGCGGACACACGCTCGTCGGCGGCACGCCCGAACAGGCCAGGGCGAAGCTGGACCGGTCGCGGCACCTGGTCGGCGGCGAGCCGATCGAGCCGGTCAGCGTGCGCGGCCTGACCATCGACGGCGCCATCCCGGCCCGCCTCTACACCCCGGCGGACGTCGGCGACGACGCCCCGCTGCTGGTCTTCTACCACGGTGGCGGCTGGGTCGTCGGCACCATCGAGAGCCACGACGACACCTGCCGCTACCTGGCCAAACACGCCAAGGTGAAGGTGCTGTCGGTCGATTACCGGCTCGCGCCCGAGCATCCGTTCCCGGCCGGGGTCGAGGACGCCCTCGCCGCCTTCCGCTACGCCGTGGCCAACGCCGCGGACCTCGGCATCGATCCGGCCATGATCGCGGTCGGCGGCGACAGCGCGGGCGGCAACCTGGCCGCGGTGACCGCCTACCAGGCGACGCGCGCGGGCGGGCCGCGGCCCGCGTTCCAGTTGCTGTTCTACCCCAGCACCGACGCCACCGTGCGCACGCGCTCGCGGGAACTGTTCGCCGACGGGTTCTTCCTGACCGACGCCAACATCGTCTGGTTCACCGACCACTACTGCCCGGAGGTCGCGCAGCGGGCCGACCCGCGGTTCTCGGTGCTGCTCGCCGACGACCTGAGCGGCCTGCCGCCCGCCTACATCGCGACCGCCGGGTTCGACCCGCTGCGCGACGAGGGCGAGGCGTTCGCGCGCAGGCTGACCGAGGCGGGGGTGCCGGTCGCGTTGAGCAGGCACGCGGACCTGATCCACGGCTACGTCAACTTCCTCGCCATGGGCACCCGGTTCCGCGAGGCCATGGCGGAGGCGGCGGGCGCGCTGCGGGCCGGGTTGGCGCTGGTCGCGCCGAACCCGGCCGAGGCGTCGCGCACGGCGTGACCGCGCGACGATCTACTTGGTGAAGGCGCCCGCGACCTTGTCGCCGAGGGCCTTGTCCACGTTGCGCCAGTACTCGATCACGCGCTCCAGCACCGGCCTGCTCACGCCGTCGCCCGCGTGGCCGATGATGTTGCCCGCCAGCCGCTCGCGCTGGTCGTCGTCGAGGACGTCGCGGACCATCGTGCCGGGCTGGCCGAAGTCGTCGTCCTCGCTGTGCAGCTTGTACGCCGAGCGGATGACCTCGTCCTCGACGCCATAGGCCGACGCCGTCTCCGCCGCCAGCGCGGCGTCCGCGTGCGGGCCGCCGTAGGAGTTCGGCGCGTACACCGGGTCCGCGGGGTTGGTGTAGCGCATCGCGCCGTCCTTGGCGTAGCTGTTCACCTCGGACTTGGCGGCGTTGACCGGCAACTGGGCGTAGTTCGGGCCGATCCGGTAGCGGTGCGCGTCCGGGTAGGCGAACAGGCGGCCCTGGAGCATCTTGTCCGGCGACGGGCCGATGCCCGCGACCAGGTTCGACGGCTCGAACGCGGCCTGCTCGATCTGGGCGAAGTAGTTCTCCGGGTTGCGGTCCAGGACGTACCGGCCGACCTTGATCAGCGGATAGTCGCACTTCGGCCAGACCTTGGTCAGGTCGAACGGGTTGAACCGGTAGTCGGCGGCGTCCTCGTACGGCATGACCTGCACGTGCAGCGTCCAGCTCGGGTGGTTGCCCGCGGCGATCTCGGTGTGCAGGTCACGGATGTAGAGGTCGCCGTCCTCGCCCGCGATGCGGTCCGCGTCGGCCTGGGTGAGGTAGCCGATGCCCTGGTCGGTCTTGAAGTGGTACTTGACCCAGAACTTCTCGCCGCCCGCGTTCTCCCACAGGTAGGTGTGCGAGCCGTAGCCGTTCATCTCCCGCCAGTTCGACGGGATGCCGCGGTCGCCCATCAGCCACGTGACCTGGTGCGCGGACTCCGGCCGCAGGGTCCAGAAGTCCCACTGCATGTCGTGGTCGCGCAGGTGGTTGTCGGCGCGGCGCTTCTGCGAGCGGATGAAGTCGGGGAACTTGATCGGGTCGCGGATGAAGAACACCGGCGTGTTGTTGCCGACGAGGTCGTAGTTGCCCTGCGAGGTGTAGAACTTCACCGCGAAACCGCGCGGGTCGCGCCAGGTGTCCGGCGAGCCGCTCTCGCCCGCTACCGACGAGAACCGGATCAGGCTCTCGGTGCGGGTGCCCGGCTGGAACACCGCGGCCTTGGTGAACTGGCTGACGTCCTCGGTGACTTCCAGGAAGCCGAACGCGCCACCGCCCTTGGCGTGCACGACCCGCTCGGGCACGCGCTCGCGGTTGAACTGGGCGTTCTTCTCGATGAGGTAGTGATCCTGGAGCAGGATCGGGCCGTTCGAGCCGAGCGTCAGCGAGTCGTTGTCGCTGCCGACCGGGATGCCCACGTTGTTCGTCGTGGGCCGTGAGGTGGTCACTTCGCCGGTCCCTCCTTGTTGTTGTGGTTCGCACAGTCGGGCACTAACCCCCCAAGACCACCACGTTTTCTGGAGCGAATCAAGAAAAGGCCGGGGTGAATCCCCCGAAGGGGGAGAACCCGCCTCCAGGTGGGTCCGGCACGGCAAGGCGGGGCGGCGGTCGGGTCCAGGAGAAATTGGGTTGCCACAACCGGGCGGGTCCGGTGCTATCGAGGCATGCAGCAGTACCGCCGGTTGCTCGGCCTCCCCGGCGTGCGGACGCTGATGATCTTGATGTTCTTCGCCCGGATCCCCGTCTCGGCCGCGGGCATGACCCTCACGCTGCACGTCGCGGTGGGGATGGACCGCGGCTACGGCCAGGCGGGCCTGGTCGGCGCGGCCTCGACCGTCGGCATCGCGATCGGCGCGCCGATCATGGGGCGCGTCGTCGACCGCTACGGCCTGCGCCCGATGCTGGTCGCGGTGACGATCGGCGAGACGGCGTTCTGGCTCGCCGCGCGGCACATGTCCTACCCGGTGCTGCTGGTGGCGGCGTTCGCGGGCGGACTGGTCATCGTGCCCGCCATGTCCATCGGTCGCCAGGCGATTGCCGCGCTGGTACCCGAGAACCTGCGACGCTCGGCGTACTCGCTGGACTCGGTGTCGGTCGAACTGAGCTTCATGGTCGGCCCGGCCGCCGCGGTGCTGCTCGCGACCCAGGTGTCCACCGGCACCGCGACAACCGCCATGGCGGGCGCGGTGTTCCTCGTCGGCGTCACGCTGATCGTGGTCAACCCGCGGATTCGCGCCGACCACGAGATCACCGAGCCGGGCGCCGGGCGGGTGCCGCGGCGCACCTGGCTCACCCCGCAACTGGTGGGCGTGCTGGCCATCGGCGCGGGCGCGGTCTTCGTGCTGTCGGGCACCGAGGTGGCATTGGTGGCCGCCCTGCGCGGCTCGGGACAGCTCGACTGGACTGGCGTCGTGGTGATGGCCATGTGCGTCGCGTCGGCGGTCGGCGGGTTGGTGCACGGCGCGGTCAAGCGGTCCTTGCCGCAGGTCGTGCTGATGGCCCTGCTGGGGCTGCTGGCCATCCCGGTCGGCCTTGCGGGCGAGCACTGGTGGCTGCTCGCGCTGGCGCTGATCCCGACGAACCTGCTGTGCGCGCCGACCCTCGCCTCGACCGGCGAGCAGGTCAGCAACCTGGCGCCGCCTGCCCAGCGCGGCGAGGCGACGGGGCTGCAGAGCTCCGCGTTCACCCTCGGCACGGCGGTCGGATCCCCGCTGGTCGGGTTCGTGGTCGACCACTCGACCCCCGCGTGGGGCTTCGCCGTCGCGGGCCTGGGCGGCGTGCTGGTCGCCTGCGTGGCGATGGTGCTCATCGCCCGGGGCAACCGCCGCGCGACACCCGACGCCGCCGCACGAAAAGGTGAACCTGCGCTCTCATAGCGACCGGACTCCGGTACCTGTGCTTACGATCGGCTGGCCCGGGCAGGCGAACGACACGGCGTCGAAATAGCTACTGGTGACATTTCGGATTGAATTCTGCACCGAACCCAGGGAGTGGACCCGATGTTCAGGAGATTGGCTGTCTGTCTTTCCTTTGCCACCGTTCTCGCCTGCGTCGCCGCGCCCGCGGCATCCGCCGAGACCCGCGCCGAACCGAAGTCGGTCTGCGCCGCGCTCACCGTGGAACTGCAGGCCCAGCTCGACTCGATCAAGGCCGAGGTCGGCGCGGAACTTCCCAACGGGGAGACCGTCGCCGACGTCCAGGTCAACCTCAAGTCGCTGACGGTGTCACTGGAAGCCCACGGGTGCGTACCCGCGGTGCCACCGGCTGCGGGCACGGAGATCACCACGTGCCTGGAGCTGACCGCGAAGCTGCACGCGCACGTGCACGCCTCGGTGGCGCTGCAGGTGAGTGCGTCGCCGGACTACATCAAGATCGGCGCCGAGGTCGACGGGGCGATCGAGGTCGTCGGCTCGCTCATCGCCGACAAGTGCCTGCCCGAGTCCGAGTCCACAGAGGAGCCCGAGCCCGCCGAGGAGCCCGCACCGGCCTGATTTCCGACGTACCGAAGCCCTCGCCCGCAAGGCGAGGGCTTCGGTGTGCGTTCAGTGCCGAGCGGCGATCGATTCCGCGATCTCGTAGGTATTCAGCGCGGCACCCTTGCGCAGATTGTCCCCGCACACGAAGAAGTCCAGAGCGTTCGGGAAATCCAGCGCCTGGCGGACTCGACCGACATAGGTCGGGTCGCCGCCGACGACGTCGGCCGGGGTCGGGAACTGGCCCTTCTCCGGGTCGTCCACGAGCACCAGCGACGGCTGCGCGGCGAAGATCTCGTGCGCCTGGGCCACGGTCACCGGCTCGGCGAAGGTCGCGTGCACCGCGATCGAGTGCGTGGTGACCACCGGCACCCGCACGCAGGTCGCCGACACCTTCAGGTCCGCGATGCCGAGGATCTTGCGGGACTCGGCGCGGACCTTGATCTCCTCGCTGGCCCAGCCATCGGCCTTGAGCGAGCCTGCCCACGGCACGACGTTGAACGCCAGCGGCGCGGGGAACGGCGAGTCGTCCTGGGACAGCCCGGCCGCGGCCAGCGCCTCGCGGACGTCGCCGGCGCGCGAGCCGACCTGCTTGCCCGCGACGGCGGCGGCCTCGGCGTAGAGCCGGTCGATGCCGTCCTGGCCCGCGCCGGAGGCCGCCTGGTAGGAGGCCACGACCAGCTCGCGCAGCCCGAACGCGTGGTGCAGCGCGCCGAGCGCGGCCATCATCGACAGCGTCGTGCAGTTGGGGTTGGCGATGATGCCGCGCGGGCACGCGGCGATCTGGTCCCGGTTGACCTCCGGCACGACCAGCGGCACGTCGTCGTCCATTCGGAACGCGCCCGAGTTGTCCACCGCGATCGCGCCGCGCTCGGCGGCGATCGGCGCCCACCGCGCGGACACCTCGTCCGGCACGTCGAACATGGCCACGTCGACACCGTCGAAGACCTCCGGGGTGAGCGCGAGCACGGTCAACTCCACGCCCCGCACGGTGATCTTCTTGCCCGCCGAGCGCGGTGACGCGATCAGCCGGACTTCGCCCCAGGGCCAGTGCTCTCGGCCGTTGAGGATGTCGATCATCACGGTGCCGACCGCGCCCGTGGCGCCCACCAGGGCCAATGTGGGTCCCATCAGCGACCACTCCCCCCGTACACGATTGCCTCCTCGCCGCCGCCGAGGTCGAACGCGGCGTGGAGCGCGCGCACGGCCTCGTCGAGCTGGGTGTCGCGGATCAACACCGAGATGCGGATCTCCGAGGTGTTGATGATCTCGATGTTGACCCCGGCCTTGGCCAGCGCCTCGCAGAAGGTCGCGGTGACGCCGGGGTGCGAGCGCATGCCCGCGCCGACCAGCGAGACCTTGCCGATGTGGTCGTCGTAGAGCACCGCGGTGAAACCCTGCTCGACGCGGATCTTCTCCAGCGCGGCGACCGCGGTCGGGCCGTTGCTCTTGGACAGGGTGAAGGTGATGTCGGTCTTGCCCGACACCGTGCTGGACACGTTCTGCAGCACCATGTCGATGTCGATCTCGCTGTCGGCCACCGCACGGAAGATCCGGGCGGCCACCCCCGCCTGGTCGGGCACCCCGGTGACGGTGACCTTCGCCTCGGACCGGTCGTGCGCGACGCCGGTGATCATCGCCTGTTCCACGGGCAAATCCTCCATCGATCCGGTCACCAGGGTGCCGGGCTTGTTGCTGAACGAAGAGCGGACGTGGATCGGGACGTCGTAGCGGCGGGCGTACTCGACGCAGCGCAGCATGAGCACCTTGGCGCCGCCCGCCGCCATCTCCAGCATCTCCTCGTAGGTGACCTGGTCGAGGCGCTTGGCGTCGGGCACGATCCGCGGGTCGGCGGTGTAGATGCCGTCCACGTCGGTGTAGATCTCGCAGACGTCGGCGTTGAGCGCCGCCGCCAGCGCGACCGCGGTGGTGTCGGAGCCGCCGCGGCCCAGCGTGGTGATGTCCTTGGTGTCCTGGCTGACGCCCTGGAAGCCCGCGACGAGCACGATGTAGCCCTCGTCGAGCGCGGTCTGCACCCGGCTCGGCGTGACGTCGATGATCCGGGCCTTGCCGTGCGCCGAAGTGGTGATGACGCCCGCCTGGGAGCCGGAGAACGACCGCGCCTCGGCGCCGAGCGCGGCGATGGCCATCGCCACCAGCGAGTTCGAGATCCGCTCGCCCGCGGTGAGCAGCATGTCCATCTCGCGCCCCGGCGGCACCGGGTTTACCTGCATCGCGAGGTCGAGCAGCTCGTCGGTGGTGTCGCCCATCGCGGAGCAGACGACCACGACGTCGTTGCCCGCCTTGCGCGTCGCGACGATCCGCTCGGCGACCCGTTTGATCCGTTCGGCGTTCTCCAGCGAGGAACCGCCGTACTTTTGGACGACGAGCGCCACTGCGTGCACCTTCCTCAAGCACTGTGAGGACTTCAGCACGTCCGGGAGCCCGGGACGGCCGCCGTCCCCTGTCCCGGTGAGCCTACCTGCGGCGCCGTCAGCCGCCCTGCGCTGTGGTGGCCGCCACGGCCGCACCCCGCTGTGGCCGCCGGACTAGGCTGAGACCCCCAACGGCCGCAGATGGGAAGGGATCGGGGTGTCTGCGACGGACGTGGCGAGAGCCGACGCCGAGGCCGCGCCGGACGGCGACGCGCCGCAGGCGCCCGGTGCCGGGCGTCGGTGGACCAGACGCCGGGTGCTGCGGCTGATCGCGCCCGCGATGATCTTCCTGGGCATCCGCGAGGTCGGCCTGCTCGTGCTGGGCTGGATGGCCGCCCGCAACGACATGTCGCCGACCGACGCGCTGCGCTCGTGGGACGGCCAGTGGTTCCTGGCGATCGCGGGCAACGGCTACGCGGGCGTGCCCGACGGCCTGGTCGACGCGTTCGGCAAGCGCGGCGCGGAGACGCCGCTGGCGTTCTTCCCCGGCTACCCGACCGTCGTCGGCTGGCTCAGCGACCTCGGGTTCCGGCTGGTGCCCTCCGCGCTCGCGATCACCATCGCCTTCGGCGTGGTCTGCGCGTACGGCCTGACCCGGCTCGGCGAGCTGGTGCGCGGCGGGTCGCGGCGCGCCGGGCTGGTGCTGGTGGCGCTGTTCGCGGCCTCGCCGATGGCGATCGTGCTGTCGATGGCGTACTCGGAGTCGATGTTCTGCGCGTTCGCGGTGTGGGCGCTGGTGTTCGTGCTGGAGCGCAACTGGGTCGCCGCGGGCCTGTGCTGCGCGGCCGCGGGTCTGGTCCGGCCGACCGCGGCGGCGCTGATCCTGGCGGTCGGGCTGGCCGCGGTGATCGCCGTGCTGCACCGCCGCGACGGCTGGCGGCCCTGGGTCGGCGGCGTGCTGGCCCCGGTCGGCCTGCTCGGCTACCTGGCGTGGGTCGCCACCCGGACCGGCGAGTGGGACGGCTGGTTCGCGCTGCAGCGGCGCGGGTGGGACTCCGAGTTCGACGGCGGCGCGGCCACCGTCAAGTTCAGCCTGGACGTGCTGGGCAACGCGCGGTCGGTGCTGGAGGTGGCCACCGTCGGGCTGATCATCGTCGCGCTGGTGCTGCTGGCCATCGGCATCCGGCGCCGGCTGGAGTGGCCGCTGCTGGTGTACGCGGCGGGCGTGCTGGCCATGGATCTGGGCTCCAACGGGCTGATGAACTCGAAGGTCCGGCTGATGGTGCCCGCGGTCACCCTGCTGGTGCCCATCGCCATCGCGCTGGCCAAGCGCCGGACGGCGACGATGGTGCTCACGCTGAGCGCGTTCGCGATCGTGGGCTCGTGGTTCGGCGCGTACTCGATCACGTCGTGGGGCTATGCGATCTGAGCCGCACCCGCTGATCACGGGCCGCTGGAGCCCGCGGGCCCTCGACCCGGCGGGCGAGGTGCCCGCGGCGGCGCTGCGCCGGATGCTGGAGGCGGCGCGGTGGGCGCCGTCGTACGGCAACACCCAGCCCGCGCGGTACCTGGTGGGGCCGCGCGGAACGCCGACGTTCGCGCGGATCCTGGCGCTGCTCAACCGGGGCAACCAGGCGTGGGCGGGCAACGCGGGCGCGCTGCTGGTGGCCTGCGCGGCCACCGTCAACGCCAAGGGCGAGGTGCCCTACGCCGAGTACGGGGTGGGCCTGGCCACGGAGAACCTGGTGCTGCAAGCCGTGGCGGAAGGCTTGGTGGCCCACCAGATGGCCGGGTTCGACGCGCCGGGTGTCACGCGGGAGTTCGCCTTGCCCGAGTCGGTGCGGCCGCTGGCCGCGATCGCCGTCGGGGTGCTCGGATCGCCGGATCTGCTGCCCGCGGACCGGCGTGCCCGCGAGACCGCGCCCCGGAGTCGGCTGCCGCTGGCGGAGATCGCGTTCACCGACTGGGGCACGCCGTTCTGAGCGGTCAGCCCAGCCTGCGGATGAGGCGGGCGGCGACCGAGGACACCGCCAGCCAGAACACGGCGGCGAGGCCGTAGTTGATGAGCACGCCGAGCTTGGCGTCGTCCGGGGTGAACAGGTTCTTGAACGCCAGCGACAACGGCTCGGCCATGGCGCGCACGAAGCTGGTGATCCCGTTGTCGGGATTGGCGTTGCCCATCACCAGGATCACGTGCACGACCAGCAGCAGCGCGATGAGCAGACCCGCCCACCGCACCACACCGGCCAGGACTCCCACGATTCCCGCGCGCCGCTCGGCCGCGCCGCGGGAGTCCTGGTCGGTGTGTTCAGCCATGCGGGAAGTCTGACAGGTGCGTACGCATCCGGCTACGCGCTGAGACTCAGCGCAAGATCCGAGCGATGAGCCCGGCCACGACGAGCCAGAACACGGCGGCGAGGCCGTAGTTGAGGATCACCGCGAGGTTGTAGTTGGCGAGCTGGAACAGCCCGGGGAAGAACAGCGCGAGCGGCTCGGCCAGCGAGGAGACGAACCGGAAGAACGCGTTCGCGGCGTTGGCCCCGAGCACGATGAGCAGAATGTAGACGACCTCGATGAGCGCGAAGAGCGCACCGATGCCCGTGACGATCCTGGCCGCGGTGCCGCGGCCGCTGCTGGCGTGCCATCTATGCGTAGACATGCTTGGAAAGTGCCCCCGACCACGGGATGTGTAACTACTCCGATCGGCGCAGTCCATGATGTGGACGCGGGTTTCCACATTCCCGTCCGGCCTCCGCTAGGGTGGCCGCGTGGCACACGCTCTCCTGCTTCGCTGCCGCGACGGGGCCTGACCAGGCCGGCTCCCCGTCGCGGAGTCAGGCATTGCCGCCGGTCGCCGTTGTCCCCCAGCAACCGCACCGCAGCAGGAGTCCTCCCGTCATGAGCACGCCAGACGCCGTCCCGTCCGCGAGCAGCCGCATTCGCACCCCCGCCCGGCTCGCCCCCGCCGAGCAGCCCACCTGGAACACCCAGCGCGGCAGCGCGATGCCGTTCCACCGGTACCAGCCGTTTCACGCGCTGGTCGAGCCGATCGACGTACCCGACCGCACCTGGCCGACCACCCGGATCACCACGGCGCCGCTGTGGTGCGCGGTCGACCTGCGCGACGGCAACCAGGCGCTGATCGATCCGATGTCGCCCGCCCGCAAGCGGCGCATGTTCGACCTGCTGGTCCGCATGGGCTACAAGGAGATCGAGGTCGGTTTCCCGGCGGCGAGCCAGACCGACTTCGACTTCGTGCGCGAGATCGTCACCGAGGGCGCGATCCCCGACGACGTGCGCATCCAGGTGCTCACCCAGGCCAGGCCGGAGCTGATCGAGCGCACCTTCGAGTCGGTGGAGGGGGCGCACAGCGCGATCGTCCACCTCTACAACTCCACCTCGATCCTGCAGCGGCGCGTGGTGTTCCGGCAGGACCGCGCAGGCATCAAGAAGATCGCCACCGACGGGGCGGAGATCGTGCTGGCCTTCGCCGAGAAGTACGCCGACACCGACTTCCGGTTCGAGTACTCCCCCGAGTCCTACACCGGCACGGAGCTGTCCTACGCCGCCGAGGTGTGCAACGCGGTGGGCGCGATCTGGCAGCCGACGCCCGCGCGGCCGATGATCATCAACCTGCCCGCCACCGTCGAGATGGCCACCCCCAACGTCTACGCCGACTCGATCGAGTGGATGAGCCGCAACCTCGACAACCGCGACGCCGTGGTGTTGAGCCTGCACCCGCACAACGACCGGGGCACCGCGGTGGCCGCGGCCGAGCTGGGCTACCAGGCGGGCGCCGACCGCATCGAGGGCTGCCTGTTCGGCAACGGCGAGCGCACCGGCAACGTCGACCTGGTCACGCTGGGGATGAACCTGTTCAGCCAGGGCATCGACCCGCAGATCGACTTCTCCGACATCGACGAGATCCGCCGCACGGTCGAGTACTGC
Source organism: Actinokineospora sp. (assembly GCF_052390155.1). Classification (NCBI taxonomy): domain Bacteria; kingdom Bacillati; phylum Actinomycetota; class Actinomycetes; order Pseudonocardiales; family Pseudonocardiaceae; genus Actinokineospora; species Actinokineospora sp. The sequence goes on from NZ_JBQTHF010000107.1 coordinate 27,516, forward strand.
AACCAGTTGCCGGTCGCCGAGCGCCACCCGTGGGGCGGCGACCTGGTGTTCACCGCGTTCTCCGGCAGCCACCAGGACGCGATCAACAAGGGCTTCGACGCGCTGGCCGCCGACGCGGCCGCCGCGGGGGTCCCGGTGAACGAGTACCCGTGGGCGGTGCCGTACCTGCCGATCGACCCGAAGGACGTCGGCCGCTCGTACGAGGCGGTCATCCGGGTCAACTCGCAGTCCGGCAAGGGCGGCGTGGCGTATGTGATGAAGACCGAGCACCAGCTCAAGCTGCCGCGCAGGCTGCAGATCGAGTTCTCCCAGGTCGTGCAGGCCGTGACGGACAGCGAGGGCGGCGAGGTCAGCCCCAAGGAGATGTGGGACATCTTCGCGGGCGAGTACCTGGATCGGGTGACCCCGCTCCGCCTGCGCCGCAACCGCATCTCCGACGACGGCGAGGGCCGCGACGAGATCGAGGCCGTCGTCTGCGTGGAGGGCGACGAGCACGAGGTGTCCGGCACGGGCAACGGCCCGATCGCGGCCTTCGTGGACGCGCTGGCCAGCGTCGGCTACGACGTGCGGGTGCTGGACTACTCCGAACACGCCCTCACCTCCGGCGACGACGCGCGGGCGGCGGCGTACGTCGAGTGCGCGGTGGGCGGCACGGTGCTGTGGGGGGTGGCCATCGACAGCTCGATCGTCACCGCGTCCCTGCGCGCTGTCGTGTCCGCGGTGAACCGGGCCCACAGGTAGCGAGACCCGGCCGGGCACCAACACGCGCCCGGCCGAGTCCTTGCCTCTTGCGGGCTCAGACGTCCGCGGTGATGCCGGTCGGGTCGATGGTGATCTTGTCGGTGTTCTCCGGGAAGTGGCACGCGGTCAGGTGTCCTGGCGCGAGCGAGGCCAGCGGCGGCTCCTCGACCTTGCACACCTCCTGCGCCTTCCAGCACCGCGTGTGGAACCGGCACCCCGACGGCGGGTTGATCGGGCTGGGCACGTCGCCCTGCAGGCGGATGCGTTCGCGCTTCGCGCGGCGATTGGTGTCCGGGATCGGGACCGCGGACAGCAGCGCGACCGTGTACGGGTGCATCGGCCGCTCGTAGAGCGAGGTGCGGTCGGCGATCTCCATGATCTTGCCGAGGTACATCACCGCGACCCGGTCGGACACGTGCCGCACGACGGACAGGTCGTGGGCGATCATCACGTAGGTCAGGTCGAACTCGTTCTGCAGGTCCTCCAGCAGGTTGACGACCTGGGCCTGGATGGACACGTCCAGCGCGGACACCGGCTCGTCGGCGACGATCAGCTTCGGCTTGAGGGCCAGTGTGCGGGCGATGCCGATGCGCTGGCGCTGGCCGCCGGAGAACTCGTGCGGGTAGCGGTTGTAGTGCTCGGGGTTGAGGCCCACCAACTCCAGCAGATCCTGCACCGTGCGTTTGACGCCGTGTTCGGTCTGCACGTTCTGCAGCCGGAACGGCGCGCCGACGATCGTGCCGACGGTGTGCCGCGGGTTCAGCGACGAGTACGGGTCCTGGAAGATCATCTGGACTTCGCGGCGGAGCGGGCGCATCTCGCTCATCGAGATGTGCGTGATGTCCTTGCCCTCAAGGACGATCTTGCCGCCGGTCGGCTCCAGCAGTCGGGTGAGCAGCCTGCCGGTGGTGGTCTTGCCGCAGCCGGACTCGCCGACCAGCGACAGGGTCTCGCCGCGGTTGACCGAGAAGGTCAGGCCGTCGACCGCCTGCACCGCGCCGACCTGGCGCTGGAGCAGGCCCCGGCGGATCGGGAAGTGCTTCTGCAGGCCCTCGACGGCGAGCAGTTCCTCGCCGATCTTCTTGGGCTGCGCCGCCGCGTCGGTCTGCGTCGTGGTCACGTCGTCCTCATTCACAGCTTCGGCCTGATCTCGGTGTCCCAGATGCGCAGCCGGTCCTCGGCGGAGAGGTGGCAGGCGATGTGGTGGCCGCCGCCGACGTCGCGGAACTCCGGGCGCTCGGTCGTGCTCAGGCCGTTGGTCAACCCGGCGTAGGCGCAGCGCGGGTTGAACGGGCAGCCGTCCGGCACGTTGATCAGGCTCGGCGGCGTGCCCTTGATCGGCAGCAGCCGCTCGGTGCGCTCGCGGTCCAGGCGGGGCATCGAGCCGAGCAGGCCCCAGGTGTAGGGGTGTTGCGGGGTGTTGAAGATGTCCGCCGCGGTGCTGTACTCCACGGCCCTGCCCGCGTACATCACCATGATGTCGTCGGCCAGTTCGGCGACCACACCGAGGTCGTGCGTGATGATGATCACCGCGGAGTTGAACTCCTGCTGCAGGTCCCGGATCAGGTCGAGGATCTGCGCCTGCACGGTGACGTCGAGCGCGGTGGTCGGCTCGTCCGCGATCAGCAGTTCCGGGTCGCAGGACAGCGCCATCGCGATCATCGCGCGCTGCCGCATGCCGCCGGAGAACTGGTGCGGATAATCGTCCACTCTGGACTTCGGGTTCGGGATGCCGACCCGGTCGAGCATTTCGATCGCGTGCTTGCGGGCCACCTGCTTGGTGACCTTGTTGTGCACCCGGTACGCCTCGACGATCTGGTTGCCCACCGTGTAGTACGGGTGCATCGCCGAGAGCGGGTCCTGGAAGATCATCGCCATCCGCTTGCCGCGCAGCAGGCGGACCTTCTCCTTGTGCATGCCGACGAGGTTCTGGCCGTCGAGCAGGATCTCGCCCGAGATCCGCGCTGCGCCCTCCTTGTGCAGCCCCATGATCGACAGGCTGGTCACGCTCTTGCCCGAGCCGGACTCGCCGACGATGCCGAGGGTCTTGCCGCGCTCCAGGCGCAACGACAGGTCGTCCACCGACTTGACGATGCCGTCGTCGGTCGGGAAGTGCACCCGCAGCTCGCGCACCTCAAGGAACGCGTCGCCGGAGGGCACCGGCCGGATTTCGGCGGCGCCGTCGAGGCTGTCTTCGGAAATCTGGCTCACTTGGTGCGCACCCTCGGGTCGACGACGGCGTACAGGAGGTCGACGACCAGGTTGGCGATCACGATGAAGAACGCCGCCAGAATGGTCACCCCCATGACCTTGGGCAGGTCGTAGTTGGTGATGCCCTCGATGGCGTACTGCCCCAGGCCCTTGAGCGAGAACGCGGTCTCGGTCAGCACGGCGCCGCCGAGCAGCAGGCCGACGTCGAGACCGAAGATCGTGATGATCGGGGTGAGCGCGCCGCGCAGGCCGTGTTTGACCACGACCGTGCGTTCCGGCAGGCCCTTCGCCCGAGCCGTGCGGATGAAGTCCTCGTTCATCGTCTCCAGCATCCCGGCTCTGGTCAGTCGCGCGTATTGCGCGGAGAACAGGAATGCGAGCGTGATCCAGGGCAACAACAGGTTGTAGGCCCATTCCCCCGGATTCTCGGCGAACGGGACATAGGCCCCGCCGGGCGCTGTCCAGCCCAGTTGATAACTGAAGATCGTCAGCGAGATCAGGCCGGTGAAGAAGATCGGCAGGGACACCCCGGCCAGCGCGACGCCCATGGCGGCCCGGTCGAAGATGGTTCCCTTGCGCAGCGCGGAAAGCGTGCCGATGGCCACGCCGGCGACCAGCCACAGCGCGGCCGCGCCGACCGCGAGGGACAGCGTCACCGGGGCGCGGTCGAGCAGGTCGGGCCAGACCGGCTGCCTGCTGCGGAACGAATAGCCCAGACACGGCGCCGGACACTCCTCGACGCCCGTGCCGTAGTCGTACTCGGCACCCGCGAAGATGCCCTTGACCCACTCGCCGTACTGCACGACCACCGGGTCGTAGAACCCGAGCTTCTCCGCGGTCGCCTTGACGGTCTCCTCGGTGGCGGCCCGGCCCACGTACCGGGTCGCCAGGGTCTCCGGTGTCGCCCCGACGAGCTTGGGCATGACGAAGAAGATCGAGAACGTCACCGCGCTCACGATGAAGAGCAGCACGACCGCGGCGAGCAGCCGCCGGATGATGTAAGTGATCACAGTGGCCGGCACCGACGGCAGGCCCGGGAGATCGTCCCGGGCCTGCCGTCTGCTGCCTTCACCTGCCTAACGTGGAGTTACAGCGGACGGGAACCGAACTACGCGACACCCAGCGACAGGTAGTCGTACATGCCGAACGCGTCGGAGACGAACACGTTCGTCAGGCCCTTGCCGCGCAGGAGCAGGCTCTTGGCGTGGACACCCGGGAGGATGACCGCCTCCTCCATGACGCGCTTGTCGATCGCGCCCCACAGCTTCTCGCGCTTGGCCGTGTCGGTCTCCGAGATCGCGTCGTCGAGCATCTTGTCGACCTCGGGGATGCGCACTGAGGTGTTCGACGAGCCACCGGTCTCCCGGATGACCCGGCTGTCGACGATCTGCGACAGGAAGCCGAAGCCGTCGTTCCAGTCGGCACCCCAACCGTTGGTCGAGAGGCCGATTCCGTTGGCCACGACGTACGGCGGGTTGCCCGCGAACTGCGAGAAGTAGTCACCGGCGGGGAACGCCTTGAGGGTCAGCTTGATGCCGACGCGCGCCAGCGACTGCTGCAGCGACTCGGCGGTGGCCTTCTCCTTGGGCCGCTCGGCGCGGTAGGCGATGTTGGTCTCGAAGCCGTCCGGCTTGCCGCACTTGGTCAGTGCTTCCTTGGCCTTGGCCACATCGCCCTTGTTGTCCGCGCCCGCCGGGTACAGGTCGAACTTCTCCTGGCCGGGGATCTGCGACGGCATCAGCGTGGTGGCGATGTCGCCGCCGGAGAACGTGCCGCCGTACGCGGTCTGGTAGCCGGTGCGGTCCGCGGCGAACTCGATGGCCTTGCGGCACTCGATGTTGTCCAGCGGGGCCACGGTCGGGTTGATCGAGGTGTACCAGAGGCGCGCGAGCGTCGGGTTGTCCGCCGACGCCTTGAGGTTCGGGTCGCCCAGCACCCGGCTCAGCGACGCGGGCTGCACGCCCGTGCCGGAGATGTCGATCTGCAGGTCACCGGAGATCAGCCGGTTGTCGATGTCGTCGGCGTTGACGTTCATCGTGACCTCGAAGCCGTCCGGCAGCGCCTTGCGGTTCGGGTCGGTCTTGGCGTCCCACTGGTCGTTGCGGACCAGGGTGAAGCTCTTGTCGATGTCGTTCTTGCCGAACTTGTACGGACCGGTCGAGATGATCTTCTCGCGATACTTCGCGCCGGTGTCCTTGGCCTCGGGCACCGGGACGGTCTGCGGAAGCTGCGCCATGTAGTCGAAACCACCGAACGCCTGCTTCAGCTTGAACACGATCGTCCGGTCGTCCGGGGTCTGGATCGCCGAGTTGGTGTCCATGTCCTTGGTCTTGTACGGACCCTTGTAGCCCTCGGGCAGGTCGAGGAAGCCCTCGAAGTACGCAGGCCCGTTGGGGAAGGTCTCCTTGTCCGTGGACCGCAGCACCGCGTGCTTGACGTCCTTGGACGTGACGGGTGTGCCGTCCTCGTACTTGACGCCCTCGCGGAGCTTGTAGGTCCAGGTCTTGCCGCCGTCGGTGGGCACGCCCAGGCTTTCGGCCAGGTCGGGGACCAACTCGTTGCTGGCGGTACCCGGCGCGGGCTTGAACATCACCAGCGAACGGCCGTACAGGCGAAGGAAGTTCCACGAGTAGCCGTAGTACGTCTCGCCCGGGTCCAGGGAGTCCCACGTGCCCGCGTTGGCGACCTTGATGACGCCGCCCTTCTTCTCGGAAGGGTTGAAGGTGGTGGTCAGGGCCGCGTTGAAGGCGGGCGTGTTGGTGCCCCCGCCGCCACCATTGCCGCCACCGTCGGAACTGCTACCGCCACAGGCGGAAAGCCCCATGGCGACAGCCGCGCCCGCGGCGACCGCGGTAACCAAGCGCTTGCTGTTCATCTTGGAAGTTGCACCCCTTCTTTCCAGAAGCAATCGGGACACTGGCACAAATCACCTAGCGAGCGCGCGGGTCGAGCGCGTCGCGCAGGCCGTCGCCGAACAGGTTGAACGCCAGCACGGTGACGAAGATCGCCAGGCCGGGCCAGAGCATGAAGTGCGGCAACGTGTAGAAGCGCGACGCCTCCGAGAGCATCCCGCCCCAGGTGGCGGTCGGCGCGTTGATGCCGACGCCGAGGAAGGACAGCGCGGACTCGAAGAGGATGTTGGTCGGGATCAGCAGCGTGGCGTACACCAGGATCGGCGCGACCAGGTTCGGCAGCAGCTCGCGAAACAGGATGTACGGGCCGCGCGCGCCGAGGCTGCGGGCCGCGTCGACGAACTCGCGTTCCCGCAGGGACAGCGTCTGGCCGCGGACGATCCGGCCGATGTATGGCCAGTTGAAGAAGCCGATGATGAAGATCAGCATCGCGATGCGCAGCATCTCGGAGGACATCCCGAACGCGGTGTCCGGCATGACGCCGACCAGCGCCATCGCGAAGATCAGCAGCGGGAACGCGAGGAAGACGTCCATCGCGCGGCTGATCAGGGTGTCGACCCAGCCGCCGAAGAAGCCCGCGATGATGCCCATCACGGTGCCGATGGTCACGGACAGCAGTGTCGCGAGGAAGGCGATGAGCAGCGAGATCCAGGAGCCCGCGAAGATCCGGGCGAGGATGTCGCGGCCGTTGACCGGCTCGATGCCGAGCGGGTGGTCGGCGCTCATGCCACCGAAGGTGCCCTTCGGCGCGAGGGTGCCGCCCTCGGTGTCGATGAGGTCCTGGTGGAAGTCGTTGGGGCCGACCGCGTCGAAGAACCGGTCGAGCACGAGCGCGGCGATCGCGGCCAGCACAAGCAGCGCGATCACGATGGCGCCCGCCATGGCGACCTTGTCGCGCTTGAGCCGCAGCCACGCGATCTGGCCGAGCGAGCGGCCCTGGATGGCCTTCTTGCTCATGCCTTGGAGACTGGCCTCCGGCGACGCCTCGGCGGCGGAACCGGTGACCTCAAGCGGAGCCGTCATGCCGCGAACCGCCCGAGACCGGGCGTCTGCGCGACGAGTCGGGGCAGGCCGTGCTGGGCCGCCTGCCGACTAAGTCGCGCGGATCGCTGGTAAGCCATCACGCACTCCTCGGGTCCGCCGTCGAAACTGTCCGGGATCTCACCGTTGGTCGCCGACCATAGCCGCTCCGATGTACATCCCTTAACTACGAGAGGTCACGATCCGGCCAACTGGCATACACAGAATCACCCGTGCGCGATCGCTTGACCACGACGCGTGAGAGTTGCCGGTCAAATGTCCGCTCACCGAACACACAGCGTGCGACGACCGGTCAGGAAACCAGGGTTACGGACGCACGGTCACGGGTGCCGTCGACGGCGAACCAGCCTGTCTCGAACGCCTGCCACCGCACCAGCTCGGCCCGGCACGCCTCGCCGTCGCGGGCCACCGCGCGCGCCAGCCGGACGGCGGGCTCCGGCAGTTCGACCCAGGCCAGGGCGGACAACAGCGGCTCGATCGACCGCCTGCCTGCGGAGACGCCTTCGAGGACGAGCACGTCCGGCACCTCGACGGTGATCCACTCGCCGAGCCGGGGCGTCCCGTCGGACCACGCCACGGCCTGGTAGCGGCCCGGGCGTCCAGCGGCCAGCGGCGTCAGCACGCCGTCGACGAGCCTCGGCCACCAGGCGACGGGGTCGGTCCAGGTGGCGAAGTGGTCGGTCGGCACCAGCGCAGTCGTCACCGCTTGTGACCGGAGGTGGGTCAGCAACGCGGCCGCGTGCGTGGATTTCCCTGCTCCCGATGGACCATCGATGGCCACCAGTCGGACGTTTCCCAGGCGCGGCGGGGCCGCGAGCAGCCGCTCGGCGAGCGCCGCCGTCACACTGCGCGACGGCCGGACAGGGCCCGACTCAAGGTCAGCTCGTCGGCGAACTCCAGGTCGCCGCCCATCGGCAGGCCGGACGCCAACCGGGTCACGGTGAGGCCCGGGAAGTCGCGCAGCATCCGCGCCAGATAGGTGGCGGTCGCCTCGCCCTCGGTGTTCGGGTCGGTCGCGAGGATGATCTCGGTGATCTCCTGCGAGCCGATGCGGGTCAGCAACTGGCGGATGCGCAACTGCTCGGGCCCGATGCCGGACAACGGGTCGAGCGCGCCGCCCAACACGTGGAAGCGGCCCTTGAACTCGCGGGTCCGCTCGATCGCGAGCACGTCCTTTGGCTCCTCGACCACGCAGACCACCGACGGATCGCGGCGCAGGTCGCGGCAGATGCGGCAGGTGGCCTCCGCAGAGACGTTGCCGCAGATGTCGCAGAACACGACACCCTCCTTGACCTTCTGCAGGGCCTCCTGCAGCCGGGTCACGTCGGTGGGCTCGGCGCCGAGCAGGTGGAAGGCGATCCGCTGGGCGCTCTTGGGCCCGACCCCGGGCAGCCGCCCGAGCTCGTCGATCAGGTCCTGGACCGGGCCCTCGTACAAGTGTCCGTCCCGCTCACATGCCGGGCAGGCCGAGCCCGCCGCCCAGTCCGCCCGCGAGCGGCCCCATCTTGTCCTCGGCCAGCTTCTGCGCGTTGGTCCCCGCGTCGCGGACCGCGGCGACCACCAGGTCGGCCAGCGTCTCAACGTCGTCGGGGTCGACCACCTTGGGGTCGATCACCAGGGACTTCAGCTCGCCCGCGCCGGAGACCGTCGCCGTGACCAGGCCGCCGCCCGCCGTGCCGGAGACCTCGGCCTCGGCCAGTTCCTGCTGCGCGCTCAGCAGTTGCTCCTGCATCTTCTGCGCCTGCGCCAGGATCGCCTGCATGTCGGGTGCGCCGCCACCGGGAAACACCGCGGCCCCTCTCGTCGGAGATGATCGACATCGACGGTCTGTGCCGGTGTCGCCACCAGCTTAGAGGTCATGGGTCTGTGGCAGGGTGAGCGCCGTGCTGAGACGACGCGCGCGGGCCATGGCGGCTGCCGCGGCCCTGGCTGCGGTGGTGTCCTCCTGCGGCGGACCGCGGGTCGAACCGGGTTCCGGGCCCGCGGTGACACCGGTCGCGCCTTCCGGGGCCGCGGTTTCTGTGCCGTCTGTGCCGTCGTCGGCCGCCGTGGTGCCCGCCGGGAAGGTCGTCGTGCTCGACCCCGGCCACAACGGCGGCAACGCGACCAACGCGGCGCTGATCAACCGGCCGGTGCCCGCGGGGCGGGGTCGCACCAAACCGTGCAACACCACCGGCACCGCGACCGCCGCGGGCTACCCCGAGCACGCGTTCGCCTGGGACCTGGCCCAGCGCGTGCGCGACCTGCTGGCCGCGCGCGGCGTCAGAGTCGTGCTCACCCGGCAGGACAACAAGAGCGTCGGCCCCTGCGTCGACCGGCGCGCGTCGATCGGGAACGAGTCGGCCGCGGCGGCGGTCGTGTCCCTGCACGCCGACGGGTCGGCCTCGGCGGGCGCGCACGGCTTCCACATCGCCTACTCGGCGCCCGCGCTGAACGCCGCCCAGGGCGAACCCGCGCTGCGGCTGGCCCGGACGGTGCGCGACAAGATGGTGGCTGCCGGCTTCGCCACGTCGACCTACATCGGTTCGCGGGGCTTGTCCGCGCGCGACGACCTCGCCGGACTCAACCTGTCGCAGCGCCCCGCGGTGCTCGTCGAGTGCGGCAACATGCGCAACGCCGACGATGCCGCCGCGCTGTCCAGCGCGGCGGGCAGGCAGCGGTACGCGGCCGCGATCACCGACGGGGTCCTCGGCTTCCTCGGCTGACCGGCGTTGTGACAGGGTGGTGATCATGTCGGGGATTCGGGTGCTCGATGTCGACGAGCGCGGGCGGTTGCTCACCGGACTGGTCGAGGACGACCAGGTCCGGTTGATCGAGATCGATGCCAAGGGCGCGCACCGCGACCTCTGCGTGGCGACCGGCCTGACGGCCGCGAACTACCTGCCCGGCGAACGGAAAGTCGTTGTGCAGCACGGCGATCCCGCGCGGCTGTCGCTGCTGCGCGTCGGCGCGAAGCTCACCCCGCTGCTCGGCTCCCCCGACCACGCCACCGAACTGCTCGGCGTCCTGCCCGGCCGCGTCGTGTACCGGGCCAACCGGCGGCACCGGCTGCTCTACACGGTGGTCATCCGCAACGTCCTCGTCGGTGAGGAGCAGGCGGTGTACGACCGCGGGGGTGCGGTCGTGGCGGCCGCGGTCAGCCCCAACAGCCGCTACATCGCGATCCGACTGCCACGCAAACTGGTGCTGGTCGACACGATGCCGGTCACCGAGGACGACCATGTCCGGCTGATCTCGCCGGAACCCGCCGACTCCGGCCGACACGCCCTGCGCTGGCTCCCCGACTCGACCCGCCTGATCGCCACCGAACACACCGCCGACGGCACCCGAATCGTCCGCTTCACCGTCGGCGACGAAAGCTGGCACCCGGTCGTGGCCCCCCTCCCCGCCACCGCGACCGGCCTCGCGGCCCCCGACGGCCGCCGGATCGCGGCGGCCGACGGTGCTCAGATTTCGTTCTACCAGACCGAGAACGGCCGCTTCCTGCGTGCGGCTGAGCTGCCCGCACCGGTGACGGACTTCCTCTGGGCGCCGGACTCCCGCTCGGTCGCCGCGAACACGGCATCGGGCCCGGCCGTGGTAGCCGCCGACACCGGCGAAGTCCGCCCGATCTCCTGACCGAGTTGTCCACAACCCGCGAAACCATCCACAGGATTTCACACCCCCTGGCGCCATCCTTCCCCACCGATAGCCTGACAAAGGGTGATCACGGCGAGCTGATCAGGGCTGGAGGTGGATAGGACTGGAGGTGGTCAGGACTGGGTGATCACGGCTGGGGCGATCAGGCCCGGTGGTCAAGGCTGGGCGATCAAGGCCGGACGCGATCAAGGCCGCGTGGTCGACGCCAGGGGTGGTCACGCCAGGGGTGGTCACGGCTGGGGTGGTCACGGCCAGGCCGGGCCGTGCGCGCGCACGGTGCTCGACGCGGCGCTGCTGCAGGTGGTCAAGGCCAGGTGGTCAAGGCCAGGTGGTCGAAGCAGCATGATCGAAGCCAAGTGGCGGTCAGGATCGCGTGAGTGAGGCTGGGCGATCATGGCCGGGTGGTCAGGGCTGGCGATCAAGGCCGGGGTGGTCAACTTTCCAGGGGGCGGGCGCCCAGTTTGTCGGCCAGCAGTTTGAGCATGGCCTCCTCCGGGTCCTGGTGGGACGCGGCGGAGCCCGGCTCGGGCTTGCGGGCGGCCTGGGCGAGGAGTTCCTCCTCGTCCTCCGGCTCCGGGGGCAGGTCGGGCTCCGGCGGCTCGGGCGGCACGTCGTCGGCTGGGGGGCGGTTGTTCGTCACCCGGCGCGGGGGCTCGTAGGTGCGCGGCGGTTCTGCGGGGCGGGTGGGGGTGGGGGCGGGGCGGGGGGACGTGGGGGCCGCGCCCATACCGGGCTCGGCGTGTACGCAGCGCACCTGCCAGTGGCCACCTAGCACCATGGTGAGCGCCTGGGCGATCGCCTCGACGTTGCGGGGCTCGGCCAGCCGACGAGCCAACGGCGCGGCTGTGTGCGAGACGACAACCACGTCGCCGTCGACGGATTGGACAGTGGCGTTGGTGAGCATGGCCTCCGTGCTGCGGCTGATCTTGCGCACCGCACCGAGCAGCTCCGACCACACCCGGCGCACGCCGGTGGCGTCCATCGCGCCCGGCGCCGACGCGGCGGGTGCGGCTGCCGCCTGCTGCTCGGCCGCGGGCTCCGCGGGGCGGGTCGGCGTGGGCCAGTCGTCGGCGGGTGGGGTGAGGTCGGTGGCGCGCTGGGACGGCCGGGTGATCGCCGGGCCGGACTCGCCCGCTGTGGCCGGACGGCCAGATGCCGAAGTTCGCGACGGCCGGTCGGCAGGCGACTCACCTGGTGCGGAAGTCGGCGAGGTCGAGTCACCCGGTACGCGGGACGAGTCGTGGGCAGTGCGCGACGCGGTCGAGTCGTCGGGTGCGCGGGTCGAGTCGTGGGCAGCGCGGGCTGAACCGGTCGAATCGCCCGGCGCGTGGGTCGGATCGTGGGCCGCGCGGGTGGGCGAGATCGAGTCGTCGGGTGCGCGGGAGTCGTGGGCAGCGCGGGACGCAGTCAAGTCGCCCGGTGCGCGGGCCGAGTCGTGGGCAGCGCGCGACGCGGTCGAATCGCCCAGTGCGCGGGTCGACTCGCGAGCTGCTCTGGTTGAGTCGTGCGCGGTGCGGGATGCAGTCGAGTCGCCCGGTCGGGATGAGTCGCGGGCGGCGGCGGGCGGCTGGGCCGATTCGCGAGCGCGGGTCGAGGCTTCCGCCGGGGTGCCGGGGGCCAGCGCGATCCGCCGTTCCATCGCCTCCAACCGTTGCAGCACAGCGGAATCCGCCGCCGCGTCGGTCGGGACCGCGCCGGGGAGCAGCATCCGGGCGCAGAGCAGTTCCAGCAGCAGCCGGGGCGCGGTGGCGCCGCGCATGTCGACCAGGCCGGTGTGCACGATCTCGGCGTACCGGGTCAGTGTGGCCGCGCCCAGCCGCTCCGCCTGGCCGACCATCCGGTCGAGTTCGTCGCCAGGGGCGCTGACCAGGCCGCGGCTGCCCGCGTCGGGCACGGCGCGCAGGAGTACCAGGTCGCGCAGCCGGTCGAGCAGGTCGGACGCGAACCGGCGCGGGTCGTGACCCGCCTCCACCAGCCGGTCGACGGTGCCGTAGACGGCGGACGCGTCGCCCGCGCCGAGGCCGTCGACCATGTCGTCGATCAGGGCGACATCGGTGACGCCGAGCAGGGACATCGCGCGCTCGTAGGTCACGCCTTCCGAACCTGCGCCCGCGAGCAACTGGTCGAGCACGGACTGGGTGTCCCTGGCCGAACCGCCGCCCGCGCGAATGACCAGCGGGAACACCGCGGGTGCCACCGTCGCGCCCTCGGCGGCGCAATTGCGCTCCAGCAGTTCGCGCATCGCGCCCGGCGGGATCAGCCGGAACGGGTAGTGGTGGGTGCGCGAGCGGATGGTGGGCAGCACCTTCTCCGGCTCGGTGGTGGCGAAGATGAAGACCAGGTGCTCCGGCGGCTCTTCCACGATCTTGAGCAGGGCGTTGAACCCCTGCGTGGTGACCATGTGCGCCTCGTCCACGATGAAGACGCGGTAGCGGGACTGGGCGGGCGCGTAGAACGCGCGGTCGCGCAGCTCGCGGGCGTCGTCCACGCCGCCGTGGCTGGCGGCGTCGAGCTCCACCACGTCGATGGTCCCCGGCCCGTTCGGCGCGAGGCCGACGCAGGAGTCGCAGACGCCGCAGGGCTCGTCGGTGGGGCCCTGTACGCAGTTGAGCGAGCGGGCCAGGATGCGGGCACTGGAGGTCTTGCCGCAGCCGCGCGGACCGGAGAACAGGTACGCGTGGTTCACCCGCCCCGCGGACAGGGCGGTGCGCAGCGGAACGGTGACGTGTTCCTGGCCGACGACCTCGGCGAAGGTCGCCGGGCGGTACTTGCGGTAAAGGGCGAGCGCCACGCTGCGACCCTACCGGTCGGCGCCGACGGCAGGCGGCCCGCACCGGCCGGGGGAATCCCACCGGGGAGGCGGGCGTTGTGCACAGACGTGTCCGCCTTCGCGATTCCGTTCTCGGTCCTCGACCTCGCCCCCGTGGCCAGCGGTTCCACCGAGACCGCCGCCCTGCGCAACAGCCTTGATCTCGCCCAGGTCACCGAAGGGTTGGGGTATCACCGGTATTGGGTGGCCGAGCACCACAACATGCCCGGCATCGCCAGCTCGGCCCCGGCCGTGCTGCTCGCGCACATCGCGATGGTCACCTCGACGCTGCGCGTCGGCTCGGGTGGTGTGATGCTGCCGAATCACGCGCCGCTGGTGGTGGCCGAGCAGTTCGGCATGCTGGAGGCGCTGCACCCGGGCCGGGTCGACCTCGGCATCGGCCGCGCCCCCGGCACCGACCAGGTGACCGCCCGCGCGCTGCGCCGCTCGGCTGGCCCGCTGTCCGCCGACGACTTCCCGGAGCAGCTCACCGAGCTGGCCAACTACTTCACCGGACGCGACTCGCGCGGGGTGACCGCCGTGCCCGCGTTGGGCAACCAGCCCGCGATCTGGCTGCTCGGGTCGAGCGGCTACAGCGCGCAGGTGGCCGGGCACCTCGGCCTACCGTTCGCCTTCGCGCACCACTTCAGCGCGGAGAACACCCTGCCCGCGCTCGCGCTCTACCGCGAGCGGTTCCGCCCGTCGGGGGTGCTGGCGGAACCGTACGCGATGATCGCGGCGTCAGTGCTGTGCGCCGACGACGACGAGACCGCGCGGGCGCTGTCCCAACCGGCGGCGCTGCAGTTTCTCCAGCTCCGCAAGGGAAAGCCGGGCCGGATGCCGAGTCCCGCGGAGACGGCGGCGTACCCGTACACCGACCTGGACCGGTTGTTCATCGACGAACGCCTGGATGCGCAGGTCATCGGCGGCCCCGAGACCGTGCGCGCCGGCCTGACCAACCTGATCGACGCGACGGGCGTCCAAGAGTTGATGATCACCACGAATGTGTACGACCACGCCGACCGCACCCGCAGCTACCACCAGGTAGCCGAAATAGTGACCTTGAAGGCCACAACCTAGTGTCGACGGCGCGAAACGCCGAGCCACGCTGAAACGCGAGAGAACGCACCGTGGGGGCCTGGGGCTCGGCCCCAGAGACAATGACAGGCGACAAGGTCTGCGCATTCCGCAGACATACGTCGCCTGAGCCTGGCGGACCCCGTGCACCTGCCAGAGCCCGCTTATCCTTGCTGCCTTCCGGCCCTGGGGAGGTTCGCGAGGTGAACACCGCACGGGGTCCGTGGACAAGTGTAGCGAGAACTGTCGATCGGTGACGGCGGGTGGTCGAAAACCCGTGGACCAGCGGGTTTCGCTCCGGGAGCATGGCGGGTATGACGACGTGGGCGCGCAGCCGTGGTCGCACACCGCGAACCTGGAGCGGGTGCGTACGGAGGCGACGCTGCGTCCGGCCGCGGGCACGCTGGTCCGCTCGGCCACCGAGGACAACGGCAGGCTGGCCCAACTCATCGTGGGCGACGGTTGGACGATGCGCGTGGTCCGCTACCAGAATCGCGCCGCGACCGTCAGCGTCACCGCCGTCAGCGCCGAACTGGCCGCCGCGCTGATCACCGAGGCCACCGACGGCGCCACTGAGCCGCCGCCGCCCGAGGACCACGTCGAAATGGGTTTCTGGTGGCACGGCCCGCACGGCGGACGCCGAGTCGACAAGCCCATCACCGCGACGGAGTGGGCGCAGACCCGGGCGAACTACGCCTCCGCGCTGCACCCTCGACTCTCCGAACTCATGCGCCTCACCCCGGACGACGTGCACGGCAGGCTGCTCCTGCTGCACGGCCCGCCGGGAACGGGCAAGACTTCGCTGCTGCGCACCCTCGCCCACGAGTGGCGCCAGTGGTGCCAGGCCGACTGTGTGCTCGACCCGGAGCGCCTGTTCAACTCTCCCGCCTACCTCATGGAGGTGGCAGTAGGCGCGGACTCGGACGGCGACGACAAGTGGCGCCTGCTCATCCTGGAAGACTGCGACGAGCTGATCACCCCCACCGCGAAGCAAACCGCTGGTCAGGGCCTGTCCCGCCTGCTGAACCTGACCGACGGCCTACTCGGCCAGGGCCGCGACGTGCTTGTCGCCATCACCACCAACGAGGATCTGGCCAAGTTGCACCCGGCGGTCACCCGACCGGGCCGGTGCCTGAGCCAACTCGCGGTCGGTGCCCTGCCGCACGCGGAAGCGGTCCGCTGGCTGGGCACCCGCCAAGGGGTGTCCTCTTCTGGCGCAACACTGGCCGAACTATTCGCCCTACGCAACGGAACAACGACGGCGCCCCCCGAGTCCACAGACGACACTGCGGGCTATCTGTAATCCCCACCCCGCCCGCAACACTTCAGGCGATCCGCACCAGCGACAACGGATCAACCCGTATCCCGAACCGCCCACGCAAAACGCGCCGAGCGGCATGCACGCCGCACATCCCATGCACCCCAGGCCCTGGCGGCGTAGACGACGAGCACAAATACACCCCATCCAACGGCGTCCGATACGGATCCCACCGTGGCACCGGCCGCAACACAGTCTGCCGCAGCGTAAGAGCCCCCGCGGCAATATCGCCGCCCACATAGTTGGCGTTATGCCGCTCAGCATCCGCAGCCGTGACAACGCGCCGAGCCAGAATCAGGTCACGAAACCCAGGAGCGAACCGCTCGATCTGCGCGGTAACCGCGTCGCCGAGATCCACATCAGAGCCGTGCGGAACGTGTGCGTAAGACCACAAGGTATGCCGACCCACCGGCGCCCGACCGGAATCCACCACACCCGGCTGCCCGACCAGCACATACGGCCGGTCCGAATGCCGACCAGCAGCCACGTCCCGCTCCGCGGCGACCGCCTCGGCACGGCTGCCGACCACATGCAGAATGCCCGCGCGCGCCAGGTCAGCAGCGGCCCACGGCACCGGACCGGACAACGCGAAGTCGACCTTGCACGCGCCGCCCCCATAGCGGAACGCACGGAGTTGGCGGGCGTAGCGGGCAGGGAAATCCGCCATCCGCGCCAACGCCTTCGGCGCCACATCGAGCAACACCGCGCGCGCCCGCGGCAGCTCAGCGAGCCGTTCGATCCGGCTCCCCGTCACGATCCGCCCGCCGCACGCGACCAGCTCAGCGGCCACCGCGTCCACAATGGACTGACTGCCGCCGCGCGGGATCGCCCAGCCGACAGCGTGTCCGAGCGTGGCGAGCACCAGCCCGGCGCCCGCGGGCGCGAATGCCCGGGGCGGGGCGATGGCGTGCGCGCTCACCCCGGTCAGCAGCGCGGGCGCGACCTCTTCGGCGAACCGCAGCCCCCACAGCGGCGAGCCCTGTTCCAGCATCCGCAGCCCGAACCGCGCGCCGGTCAGCACGGCGCGCGGCACGTGCCGCAGGTCCGACATGGCCAGCTCGACCAGGCCGGACCAATCCCGCACCAGCGGACCCAGCAGCGAGCGCCAGGCCCGCCCGTCTCGGCCGAGTCCGTCGGCGGTGCGGTCGAGGTCGCGCCACGCCACCCCTGCCCGGCCGCCGTCGAGCGGGTGGCCGTAGGACACCTCAGGAAC
Source organism: Actinokineospora sp. (assembly GCF_052390155.1). NCBI lineage: Bacteria > Bacillati > Actinomycetota > Actinomycetes > Pseudonocardiales > Pseudonocardiaceae > Actinokineospora > Actinokineospora sp. The sequence continues at coordinate 44,477 of NZ_JBQTHF010000107.1, forward strand.
CATCAGCTCCACGCCGTGCGCGGCGAGGTCGAACGCCCGGAAGAACGGCGAGGCCAGGCCCATCGGGTGCGCGGCCGAGCAGACGTCGTGCCGGAAGCCCGGCAGGGTCAGCTCGGCCGTGCGCGCGCCGCCGCCGATGGTGTCGGCGGCCTCGTGCACCTCGACGGACAGGCCCGCCTTGGCAAGTACGAGCGCCGCGGCGAGGCCGTTCGGCCCCGCGCCGACGATCACCGCGTCCACGGCCGCCTCCTCAGACCAGCATCTGCTCCGCGGCGAGTCTGGCGTAGAGCGGATCGTCGCGCAGCAGCGCCTCGTGCGGTCCGACCGCGGTGGCGACCCCGTCGGCCAGCACCACGATCTGCGCCGCGCTGAGCACCGTCGAGAGCCGGTGGGCCACCACGATCACCGTCGTCCGGCTGGCGATGTCCCGAACGACCTCGCGCAGCGCCGCCTCGTTCACCGCGTCGAGTTGCGAGGTCGCCTCGTCCAGCATGAGCAGCCGGGGCTTGCGCAGCAACGCCCGCGCGATGGCCACACGCTGGCGTTCGCCGCCGGACAGCGACACGCCGCGGTGCTGGATCGGCGCGTCGAGGTCGTCGCCGAGGCGGTGTAGCAGCGAGGTCAGCCGGGTGGTCCGCAGCACCTCGTGCAGCTCGTCGTCGGTGGCGGACGGCGCCGCGAAGGTGAGGTTGTCCCGCAGCGTCCCGGCGAGCACCGCCGCGTCCTGCTCGACGTAGCCGATGTCCGCCCGCAGCGCGGCGAGGTCCCAGGACCGCAGGTCGCGCCCGTCGAGCAGGATGCGGCCCGCGCCGGGCTCGTAGAACCGCTCGACCAGGCTCAGCACGGTGGACTTGCCCGACCCGGACGGTCCGACGAGCGCGGTCAGCGAGGACCGCGGCACGTCGAGGGTCAGCTCGCGCAGCGCGGGCTCCTCGCGGCCGGGGTAGGTGAACGACACGCCCTCGAACGACAGCGTGGCCGGGATCCGGTCGCCCGACGGCGCCGCGACCGGATCGACGTCCTCCACCGGCAGCGCGGTGATCTCCCCGATCCGGGTGACCGCCGCGCGACCGGCCTGGACGTACGCGCCCGCGGACACCATCTGCGCCAGCGGGGATGTCAGGTAGGCCACGTACAGCAGGAACGCCACCAGCTCCGAGATCGTCATCGACCCGGACGCGACCCGTGCGCCGCCGACGCCGAGCACCACCAGGAACGCGACCTGGATCGCCAGCCCCGCGGTGGTCCCGGCGACCGAGCCCCACTTCGCCAGCACGATGCCCTGGTCGTAGGCGGCGCGGGCGGCGCGGTCGACCCGCTGTTCCTCGGCCTGTTCGGCGCCGGATGCCTTGACGGTGGTGAACGCGCCGAGCACGCGCTCCAGCGCGCCGCCCATCTCGCCCACGGCCTCCTGCGCGCGCAGCGCTGCCGCGCGGATCCGCGGCATGATCAGCCCGACGACGCCGCCGAGGACGACCACCACGCTCAGGGTGATGAGCAGCAGCACCAGGTCCACGATGCCCATGAACACCAGCGCGCCGACCAGCATCACCGACCCGGTCAGCAACTGGATCACCACCTGGGTGGCGACCTCGCGCAGCACCGAGGTGTCCGAGGTGACCCTGGCGAGCAGGTCACCCGGCGACAGGGTGCGCATGCTGGGCACCGGCAACCGAATCAGGTGCCGGATCAGCGCCCGGCGACCGCCCAGGGTGACGTTCTCGGCGGCGCGCATCATCAGGAAGTTGCCGCCCGCCAACAGCAGCGCGGCCACGATCACGAGCACGGTCAACACCGTCAGCGCCCATCCCAGGCCGGTGTTGGTGGCCAGCGCGTCGATGACCAGCTTCGCGGCGAGCGGCTGCACCAGGCCGAGCACGCTGGAGAGCACCAGCAGCACCGCGCCCACGATCACCGAAGTCCGATGTGGACGGAGGAAACCGACGAACATCCTTACCGTTGACCGGGTTCCCGCCTCAGCCATGGGACGCCTCCGCGCGGTAGACCGACACTGTCATGGATTCCGCCCCGGTGAACGGGTTCGCCGACCAGTCGGCGTAGCGGGCGACCGGGGTCAGGCCCGCGGCGACGGCGTAGCCGTCGGTCTCCTCGGCCGTGGTCAGCCTGCTGAGTTCGCTGGCGATGCGGGCGCGTCCGTCGTCGAAGAAGATGTGCGCGAGGTGCCACAGGCCGCTCGCCTGGTCGATGGTGGAGTACGAGAGCAGGCCGGTGTCGCGGGTGGGGTAGGGCACGAAGAACGAGTCGCGCGGCCTGCCCTGGTTGAGCGCTTCGGCGATGGCGGGGTTGTGCGTCTCGATGACCACCACGCCGCCAGGCGCGACAGACCGGGCGGCGACGTCGAACAACTGTTGCTGCTGCTTGGGTTCCAGCAGCATCGACAGGGTTCCGCAGACGCAGTAGACCAGTCCGTAGCGCCGATCGTCGGCGTAGTCCCGGATGTCGCCGAGCACCGGGGTCACCGGCCGGTCGCCCAGCGCCTCGCGCAGCACGTCGAGCATCTCCGGCGACGAGTCGACGCCGACGATCTCGCCGGTCCGCTCGGACAGCGGCAGCGCGATCCGGCCCGTGCCGACACCTAGTTCGAGGGTGGGCGAGCCGTCGCCGGGGTGCAGTCCGGCGAGGAAGTCGACCGCGCCCGGGTCGGTGGGGAAGAGCCGGTCGTAGAAGTCGGCGAACTGGCTGCCGTAGCCGATATCGGTCATGGCGCGCTCTCCTGCATCGAGACGAACTGGGAGACAAGCAAGTAATCCGGGTCGTGGTCGGTGTCGTAGCCGGTACCCCGCGCGATGACGAACTGGAAACCCTTGGGGCGCACCGGATACTCCGTGCGGACAGCGAGTTCGACCGCATCGCGCAGCACCAGGTAGGCAGGGGTCGCGGTCACGTCGGTGCCGGTCTGTCCCAAGTGGACGATGAGTTCGTTGCACACGTCGAACATCGCCTTGTCCTGCCTACGGTCCGGGAACCACAGCGCCTGCACCGAGCGGCGGCGCGGAATCCGGGTCGTCTCCGACCACGGCGTCTGCTCGTCGGCCGCGGTGAGCACCCGGTGCAGCACATGGAAGTCGTGCTGCGCGGGCTCAGGCGCGAAGAACCGCCAGTTGGCGATCGCCAGGCCGGTGAAGTCGTAGCGGCGGAAGCGATCGAACACCTGAAGCGGGTGCTGGCTCGCCACGGTGGCCCCGAACCAGGTGGCCAGCGCGGCGATCACCAGCGGGCCGAGTACGCCGCGGCCTTCAGGAGGCGTCCCGGACATCGGCGGTCACCTCCGTCCTATTGAGACTGTCGACGAACCGCACGACCAGGTCGGCCACCGCCGCGGCCGCGGGCTCGTCGCTGATCACCTGGTCGTGGTCGTAGCCCGCCAGCGTGTGCCGCTCGGCTCGCGGCGCGGCGGCGGCGAGTTCGTCGTGCAGTTCGGCCTGCACCGGGTCGGCCGCCGCGGTCTGTCCGGCGGTGATGACCAGCATCGGCGCGGAGATCGTCGGCAGATCGCCGTCGAAGGTCTCGAACCGGTGCTTGGTCGCCCGCCACTCCCGGGCGGCCGCGACCCACATGCCGGGGTCCCGGTACTGCGCGAGCGAGAGTTCCCGCACGTGTTCGGGCAGTTTGTCGACCCAGTCCGGGCGTTGCAGGAGCACGCCGAGCCCGGCCCGCAGTGAGAGCGGCATCAGCGTCAACGCGCCGCTGAGCCCGTCGGCACCCTTCGCCTGGCGCGGCGACCGGTGCAGTTCGGCGGGGTGGCTGGAGTCGATCAAGGCGATACCGCTCACCTGAGTACCCAGCCGAGCGGCGGCAAGGACCGCGAGATAGCCGCCCAGCGAGTGTCCGATGAGGACAATGGGTCGGTCTCCCGCGACGTGCCGAGCGAGACCGACCAGATCGTCCACCATGGTCTCGAACCGGAAGTCGCCATCGCACCGGCTCGGCCCATACCCGGCGCGCTGGTAAGTGACGGTGGTGAACCGCGGCGACAGCATGCCCGCGATCCACTCCCAGTGTTCCGCCGTCGCGCACAAACCGTTCTCCAGCAACATGATTGGCCCGTCCTCGGGACCGGATCGGCGATAGGACAACGTGTTCCCCGACGCCGCGACGTGCGTCCGCTCGTCGCCGCGACCGGCGGCGACAACGCGCGCCCGCTGTACGCGGGCCGCCTGCGCGCCCGCCAGGAACGCGGCGACCACGGCGGCGCAGGCCGCGGGGAGAGCGTCGTCCCGCCGGGTCACCGAGCCGTCGAGCGCGGTCGCCTCCCGCGGACCGGTCGCGTACAGCACGGCGGGGTAGGTCGAGACGAACGACCAGAAGAACCGGCCCAGGCCCATGACCCGGGCGTTGACCAGGTGGAACGCGCCCGCCGAGCCGAGCACGAGCGGTGCCGCCCGGCCGCGGGCCGCGAACACCAGTGGGAACCCGCATTCCATCGCGAGGACGCCGTGCGCGAGGACTCGGGTCGCCCGCGGGTACCGGGTCAGCAGGCCCCAGACCTGCGGGTCGCCGTAGGTCAGGGTGCGGGTGATGCCGGGCAGCGCGCGGCCGCTGCGCCAGGTCGCGCTCGGCAGCTTGGCCCACCCGGACACGGTGTAGGACAACACCGATTGCAGGGCGATGAACCACAGGCAGGCGTCCACCAGCGCCGGGCGGCGCTGGCCCGCCCGCGCGATCGTGGCGAGGGTCTGTACCAGGAACGAGACCTGGTCGGCGCCGTCGGTTCCGTACAGGTGGCGCGCGTAGAGGGCGACCTGGCTCCCGGAAAGCACGGCGTTCGCGGCGACCCGGGCACCCTTCGGCACCGGGGCCCACATCGCGACCGCGGCGAGCACCCGCGCCACGTGCAGCGCGCGCGTCACATCGCGTCGGGCGACCACGTCCAGCGCCTTGGTCAGCTTGGGCGCGCGGGAGACGAAGATGGCGCGGGTAACCTCCCAGTTGTTGGGTCCGCCCCACGCGCGATCCCGTTCCCTGGCAAGGTATTCCAGGCTCGACACCAGGTGGGTCAGCGAGCCCAGTCGTTCGGTGGCGGTCAGCACCGTGTCGCGCGGAATCGCCGCGCGCAAGCCGGGCCGCAGGTATTTCAGTAATCGTCCCACCACGATCACCCTTCCCGTGGGTTCGTCAGGTCTTCCGGTTCCGGGACGGGCCGGTGCGCCCGGAACGGACACACCGGCCCCCGGACTAGTGCGGGCGGACGTTGGACCCGGCCGCCTGACCCATGTTGTAACCGACCATGAAGGCGCCTGCGACACCCGATACGACCGCGACACCGGCCGCGAAACCGACGACGGCCGCAGGCGTCGCGAGCACCGGCACAGCCGAATCGGCCATCGTCAGATCGTCAGTCCGCAACGGAATCATCGCGAGAACCTCAGACGCGTTGACCTTGTCAAGCAAAGTGGACATACACACCCCTTTTCCTATTCTGAATAAACTCGACCGTCGAGAATCGACGGCAACCGACTAGTGCGGACGCACATTCGAACCTGAATAGCCGACCGCGAAGCCTGCGCCGAACGCGGCCGCCGAGATCGCGACACCCGCCGCGACCGCCGCGGGCGTGGCCGTCACGGGCGTCATGCCCGACAACGACCTGGTACCAGCGGTCCCCTCAAGCGGACCGAAGACCAGCGACGAGACCTCGTTGGTGTGGCTGAGAAGCCTGCTCATTTCTCACCTCCTCCATGCGGATATCGCGAGCCCGGGGTACCTACTGCGGCGATAACTTCGGTCGCGTTGAGCCGGCCGCTTGACCCATGTTGTAACCGACCATGAAAGCGCCCGCGACACCCGATACGACCGCGACACCCGCCGCGAAACCGACGACAGTCGCCGGAGTCGCGAGCACCGGAGCGGCCGAACCGGCGGGCGTCACACCCTCGGTCCGCAGCGGAATCGCCGCGAGAACCTCAGACGCATTGACCTTGTCAAGCAAAGTGGACATACGACACCCCTTCGACGTTGCTGATAACTGCGGCGCACGAGGAATCAGCCGATGCGGAAAATTCGCTCGGCAGACGACGTCGGACCGCGATTGGTTCGACTAGGCCACCGGCCTAGCGCTTACTGCGGCGACAGCTTCGGCCGTACGGATCCGCAGTAGCCGTAGCCAAGCGCGAAGCCTGCGCCGAACGCGGCCGCCGAGATCGCGACACCCGCCGCGACTGCGGCGGGCGTAGCCATGACAGGGGTCATGCCGGACAGCGACTTGGCGTCCGCGGTCTCCTCAAGCGGACCGAAAACCAGCGGGGAGACCTCATTGGCATGGCGAACAAGCATGCTCATCTCTCACCTCCACTCCAGTGCGGATGTCGCGGGCCGCACGACAGGACCGCGGCCCGCGGCAGGTGGTGGTGCGCCCCACCACCTGCTGGGAGCCCGTGCCCCCAACGGGCGAAGTCTGTCGACAACCGCAGGCCGCACGACACGACATCGGTGGTCAGCAACCGGACGTCCACAATGGCCGAAAGCGGACAAGTTCGGCATTGACCCGGCCCGTCTGGCTCAGATCCAGCCGCGCCGGGTGGCCTCGGCGCCCGCCTCGAACCGACTGTTCGCGCCCAGCCGATCCATCAGCCGCGCCACCCGCCTGCGCATGTGCCGGACGGAGACGCCGAGCATCCTGGCCACCACCTCATCGGTGTTGCCGGAAGCGAGTTGGACGAGCACCTGACGATCCTCGTCGGACAGCTCGGGCTCGTTCCCGGTCTGCTTGGCCCACGGCAGTTCGTCGGCGTCCTCCCAGACCCGGCGGAACAACTGCTGGAACCCGGCGACCAGAGACGGCTGCCGGACTACCAGCACCCCGTGCCCGGCGCACGTCGGGTCGATCGGCACGACCGCGACCTGCCCGTCCATGATGATCACGCGTTCCAGCGCGGCCGCCGTGACCCGATACCGCGCGCCCGCGTCGCCCAACTCACGCAGGTACCCGCTGTTCACCTCATCGTCCAACACGGACACGTTGTAGACGGCGCGCATCTCGACCCCACGGCGCAGCCCACGCAAGTCGAGCGGCCTGCTCGCCACCAACGCCTCGGGCGGCTGCGGCCCACCCGGGTACATCGCCCACACACTGGTTCTGGTGAAGAACGACAGCTCCGCCAACACCTCCCGCACCGCGTCGGGGTCTTCCAAGCGCTGGATGTCCGGGTCGACCGGCGCCGACACCCGCTCGTACCGAGTGGACAGTTCGGCCAGCTCTAATCGGGTCGCGCCGACCTTGCGGAGCTGCCGCAACAACTCGTCCTCGATCTGCTCGACAAGCCGACCCAGCGCCGACACCGGATTCAGCACCGCGATCTCCGCGGGCCGCGTCCGATCCACACGCGCCACCCCCAGGGTGATCAACGAATCCAGTGCCTTGCGCGCGCCCTCGGTGTTCGCCCCCAACCGCTCGGAGAGGCGGCCAAGATCACTGCCGGGGTCATCCAGCATCACCCGGTACGCCCGCTCCGCGAGTTCGTCGAAGCCAAGATCGCGCAGTGTCATGAGTCACCTCTCGTGTCCGGCTGATGACAGTGCCGCGGCAGCTATCGGCCCAGCCCCCTGGACCCATCCGATGCGCACGCCAAGGATGCGGGACCCGATACCAGCGCGGTCCCAGTAACAGATCGCCCCCGACCGCGAGCGCGACAGCCACAACAGCGCCGCCCACTCCGGTTTCGGCCGCCACCACCACGTCCGGTAGCCTCTCCGGCGGAGGATTCGCATAGTGGCCTAGTGCGCACGATTGGAAATCGTGTTGGGTGTAAAAGCCCTCACGGGTTCGAATCCCGTATCCTCCGCTCCTGAACAGGCGAAACGCCGGGCTCCCTGCTGGGGAAAGCCCGGCGTTCGTCGTGTGGTCTCAGTTGTGGTCTCAGTCGGTCCCAACTGAGGCGCCTGGGTCGGCCCACATGTGCTGGCCGACCGCACTCGCGACGGCGTTGACCACTTCGAGGCCAGAAGCATGATGACGACGGCGACCCAACACGGCCAGGGCGGCCAGGGCACGGACGGCGCGTTGCCCGTAGCCGGATAGCGCCCAGTAGCCGGTGAGGACGATCCGTTCCGGGCGGGACGTCGTGCTTCTCAGGCGGGGTAGTGTCCTTGCGTGTCTGGTACCGCGCGGTTGCGTTGGTGGGCGGGGCAGGTGCTCGCGCTGTTGTGCGGGTGCGCGTTGGCGCTTGCGTTCCCGGCCGCCGACGCGTGGTGGTTGGCCTGGTTCGGGCTCGTCCCGCTGTTGTTGCTGTGCGGGCAGGCGGGCTCGTACGCCGAGGCCGCGTTGCGGAGCTCGCTCGCCGCGGTGGGCTTCTTCTTCATCCTGTTTCACTG
>NZ_JBQTHF010000108.1:0-14646 GCF_052390155.1 Actinokineospora sp.
GGGGGGGGGGGGGCGGGGGGGGGGGGCGCCGCGCCCGGGGGGGGCGGCGGCGGGGGGGGCGCGGCCGCGGGGGGGGGGGGGGGGGGGGGGCGGGGGGGGGGGGGGGGGGGGGGGGGGCGCCCCCCCCCCCCCGCGGCAGGGGTCGGCGCCCGCGCGGGCCGCAGCAGTGCCCGCGCGGAGCCGCCCTCAGTCATCACCGTCGTCGCCCGGCCCGTCGTCGTCATCACCGTCGTCGTCGGACCCATCGTCATCGCCGCCGGTCACGGGGGGTGGCGGCGGGACGACGACCCTCGGGGCGGGCTGCCGCGGCGCGGCGGCGGGCGGGGCCGGTGGCGAAGTGAAGGTGGTGGGGGTGGTCGTGGGTGCTTGCGTGATCGACTCCGCGACCGCGGCCGGGGACGGCGTGGTCTGACCGCCGATCCGCACCTCGGCGGGCACGCTCGGCCGCGACTCGTCTGCCAGCGCGTAACTGGCCACTGCCGCGCCGAGGGGCAGCGCGAGCACCGCGATCAGGACCACGACCCGAGGGCTGACTGTCATGGCTCCACCTTCTCCCGCCCGCCGAAGCGGCGGATGAGTCGGAGATGAAGATTCGTTCACGCAACGTACCTCCGCGTCCCCGCTGCCGCCGGACGCGCTCACCGGCTGACCACACCGGTTCGGGTGAGCTTGTTCCAGCGCGCGGGTGTCCCCCGCGCCTCGGCGGCCAGCGCGGCAACGGTGACCAGGCTCATCAGCACCGAGAACAGCGGCAGCACCGGAAGGACGTAGAGGTAGCGCAGGTCGCGGCCCGCGCGGTCGAGCGCCACGGCGAAGCAGATCGACGCCAGCGCGGACCCGAAACCCAGCCACAGCACCACACTGAGCAGGTCGCCGGACACCGGGGAGGCGCCGAGAGCGACCAGAACCGCCACGAGCGCGAGGGCGGTGAGTTGCAGCACCGGACCGACCAGCATGGCGAACGCGTTGACCGGCAGGTACCAGCCGAGCAGGCCGTAACGGCGCCGGCCGAGCATGTCCCGGTGCAGCTTGACGGTCTGGATGTGGCCGCGGGTCCAGCGCACCCGCTGCTTCCACAATGCGGCCACTGTGGACGGTACCTCGGCGTAGACCACGGCCCGGGGCGCGAAGTTCACCCGGTAGCCCGCGCGGTGCACCCGCCAGGTCAGCTCCAGGTCCTCGCCGATGAAGCCCGGGGCGAACCCGCCGATCTCGGTGAGCACCCGGCGGCGGAACGCGCCGCAGTTGCCCGAGACGATGGACAGGCAGCCGATCCGGGCGAGCGCGCGGCGCACGAACGCGGTGCCGTGGGTCAGCAGGGTCAGCAGGTGGGTCTGGGCGCGGTCGAGGTTCACCGGCTCGTCGTTGCCGCACACCGCGCCCACATCGGACCGGTCGAACGCGCGCAGCATCTCGGTGATGGTGCGGTCGGTGAACACGCCGTCCGCGTCGACGAAGAACAGGATCTCGCCGCCGGTCTGCGCGATCCCGGTGTTGAGCGCCGCGGCTTTGCCCGCGTTTCCTTGCGCCACAATGGTTACCCCGGGAATCCTGGCGTAGCCGCACATGATCTCGAAGGTCTCGTCGGTGGAGCCGTCGTCGACCAGGACCAACTCCATCCGCGGATACCCGGTGCGCAGGATGGAGTCGACGCAGTTCACCAGCACGCGGGCCTCGTTGTAGGCGGGCACCACGACGGAGATCAGCGGGACGGCCTCGTCGAACACCGGCTCGCGCCGCCGTCGGGCCTCGAAGGCGAGCGCCAGCGGGTAGTAGACGAGTTCGACCACGCCGATGACCAGGGACGGCGCCGTGCACGCGAGCAGCAGCCAGCCGAGGGCGGCGCTCACCCGACCACCGCGGCGTACTCGGCCAGCAGCGCGTCCACCACCGCGGGCGTCCGTCCACTGTGGGCACCCAGGCGCGCGTTGACCTCCAGTACCACCGGGTTTCCGTCGGCCCGCCGCCGAATGTCCACATCGGCCGGTCCGCTGATCCCGACGACGCTCGCGGCGACCCGGGCGAGCAGCGCCACGTCCGGCTCGGCCACCCGGCGCACCGCGACGGCGTTGCCGGTCTCGCCGTGCGCCAGGGCGGTCTTCTCCAGCACGTCGACCACGTCGTCCTCCGGGCGGGCGGCGAGGTAGAGGTTCACCGCGTATTCCGTGCCGGGCACGAACTCCTGCACGATCCGGTCGTCGTCGGCCACCAGCAGGGTCCGCGCGCCCGGCCGGTGCACCCGCACGCCCCGCCCGCCGCGGCCGACCCGGGGCTTGCTGAGCCAGGTCGTGTCGCAGTGGGCGAACACCGCGGCGGCGGACCCGCCCGGACACGACCGGGGCACGGCCACCCCCGCGTCCCAGAGCAACAAGTGTGTCAGCCACTTGTCGTTCGCCACCTCGACCGCGGCCGCGCGCGCGATCACCACGGTGACCCCGACGTCGGCCGCGGCCAGCACCGGCAGTTCCTCGCTGACCGTCGGCACGATCAGGTCCGCGCCGTGCCCGGTGGCGACCGCGCGCAGGGCGTCGAGGAACCCGGGGTCGCCCGCGGCGGGCACCCGGGCGGTGCGCACGCCGGGCAGCGCCACGTCGGCCATGTCCACACCGGACACCGCGAGCCCGCGGTCGAGAAGCTGCCGGGCGAGCGAGCGCCCGGACGGCCCGCCGACCCCGGTCACCAGGACACGGGTCACCACCGGTCCGCCGGTCCGCCGAGGAACCGCACCGGCTCGTAGCCCTCGGCGTGGCGCACCTTGGCCTGCGCGCCGCGGAACATGGCCAGCCCCTGGACCTGTTCGGCGCCCATGTAGGGCTTGCCGCGCTGGTCGCGGTGCGCGGCCACGGCGGCGACCTTGACCCCGAGGTGCTCCTCGACGTCGACGAACATGCTCGGCCGGAACTCCGGGGTGGCCGACGGGCTCTCGTAGCACAGGATCGAGGAGTGCCGGCGGGCCGCGCGCAGCGTCGCCAGGTGCACCGCCCGGTGGTCCTGGTGCTGGTCGTTGCCGGAGTGGGTCAGCACGATGTCCGGGTTGAACCGGTCGAGCACCCGCTCGATGGCCTCGACCAGCCCGTTCTCGTGCTCGCCGAGCCGGGTGTCCGGGAAGGACAGCACGTCCACGCCCGCGAGGCCGAGCAGCCTGCCCGCGGCGGACACCTCGGCGGGCCGGGTGGTGCCGTCCCCGCCGCGCTCGCCGCTGCTGAGCACCAGCGCCCGCACCTCGTGTCCGGCGTCGACCAGCTTCGCCAGGGTCGCGCCGCAGCCGAGTTCCACGTCGTCGGGGTGCGCGCCGACGGCGAGCACCCGCCGCGGCCGGGCCACGCCGGTCCGCTCGATCCGGTTCCGGTGCACGAGCAGGCCGAGGCCGCCCAGGGCGAGCAGGGTCGCCAGCGACACCAGCGGCTCGGCGGTGAACCCGCCGCCGCTCCGGGTGGCGTAGTAGAGGTTCGCGGGAAGCAGCACGGCCACGCAGCCCGCGACGGCCAGCAGCACCCGTGTGGGTCTGCGGACCCGCCTGCGGAGCAGGTCGCGGCCGATCACGGCCCCGACCGCGGCGAGGCCGACCGGCACCGCCAGCACCGCCGAAGCGCTGATCATCATGAGCGAACCCCGTCCTGTCAGCCTTCTCGTGTCGACGATGACTGTCGTCGGCCACGATGAGCCCAGGCTGAGGGTTGGATGAGCGAATCCTCATCCGGGAGCGCCGTGCACCGACACGGCGTAGTTGCCGCCCGGGGTGAACGGGGCCCGGTCCCAGGTAGCGAAGCGCCGCACCAGGGTGAGTCCGGCCGCGGCGGCGTGGCCGTCGTAGTCCGCCTCGGTGTACCCGCGGTCGAGGCTGAACCCGGCGACGAGCAGCCCGCCGGGCGCCACGTGCCCGGCGACGCCCGCGACCAGCGCCGCCCGCGTGCCGGGCGCGGTGAACAGCGGCACGTTGCCCGCCATCACCACCACGTCGAACCGGCGCTCCAGCGCGAGCGCGGCGAGGTCGGACGCCACCCAGGTGATCCCGGGCGCCCGGCCGCGGGCGGTGGCCAGCATCGAGGCGTCGACGTCCACGCCGACGACCTCGATGCCGTGCCGGGCCAGTTCGATCGCCACCCGGCCGGTGCCGCAGCCCGCGTCGAGCACGGTGGCCGGGGCGAAGGCCAGCACGAAGGCGGCCTCGCCGTGCACGTCCTCGCCGGACGCGGCCAGGTCGTCGAACCGCCGCTGGTAGTCGTCGCCGTCCCAGGTCATCGGGTCATCCTTGCCGATGACGCGCGGATGCGGTGGTGGTCACGCACAGTGCCGGTGGGCACGGCGGGAGATGCGGCCGCCCGCGGGCGGCGGTGACCATGGGTACGCGGGTGGCACGACACGGGGGCCGTCGGTGTCCGGCGCCCCGCACACTGTGCGAGGGATGGTGCCCACCGTGCCCAGACTGCTCCCGGACCGCTCGCGGCGCAGGCACCTGGCGATCTACCTGCTGCTGGTCGTCGTGCCGGTCGGACTCACCCTGGTCGGCCTGAGCGGCGTCCCGTCCGGCGGCGAGCCCGCCCCCGACGCGGGCGCGGGCGGCACTGACACCTCCTACAAGCTGATCCTCACCATCGCCGTGGTCACCGCGCTGGCGCACGGCGCCGGGCTGCTCGCCGCGCGGCTCGGGCAGCCCAGGGTCGTCGGGCAGATGCTGTCGGGCCTGCTGCTCGGGCCCCCGGTGCTCGGCGCGCTGGCGCCCGCGGCGCGGGAGTGGCTGATCCCCGAGCAGATCGTCGGGTCGCTGGGCATCCTGGCGCAGCTCGGCGTCATCTTCTTCATGTTCCTGGTCGGGCTCGACCTGCCGATGAGCACGCTGCGCCGCAGCGGCCGGGCGGCGCTGACCATCGGCCACGCCGGCGTGACGCTGCCGTTCCTGTGCGGCGTCGCGCTCGGCCACACGCTGCTGGCCGACCTACGCCCCGACGGGGTCGACCAGCAGACCTACGCCCTGTTCTGCGGGCTGGCGATGAGCATCACGGCGGTCCCGGTGCTGGCGAAGATCCTCGCCGAGCGCGGCCTGCTGACCGGGCGGACCGGTGTGCTCGGCATCGCGAGCGCGGGCATCGGCGACGTCACGGCGTGGTGCGTGCTGGCGCTGGTGCTGGCGATGGGCAGGCGGGCGGACGGCGTGGCCGCGATCGCGCTCACCGTGGGCCTGGTCGCGGTGTTCGGGCTGGTGATGGTCCTGGTCGTGCGGCCCGCGCTGGCCAGGCTGCTCGCCCGGCCGGGCAGACGCGAGACTGTCGCGGTCGGACTGTTGCTGCTGGTGCTGCTCTCCGCGTGGAGCACGCACGAGATGGGCGTGCACGCGGTCTTCGGCGCGTTCCTCGCGGGCGTGGTGATGCCGCGCGGGGTGCCCGCGGTGGGCGGCTTCGCGCTGCGCCTCGACGGGGTCACGCACTGGCTGCTGCTGCCGCTGTTCTTCGCCTCCGTCGGCCTGCGGCTCTCCCCCGACGCCCTGGACTCCGGGCGCGCGTGGCTCACCGCGGGAGTCGTGGTGGTCGTGGCGATGGCGGCGAAGTTCGCGGCCACCGTCGCCGCCGCGCGGGGGCTGGGCATCCCGTGGCGCGAGTCGATGGGGCTCGGCGTGATGATGAACTGCCGCGGCCTGACCGAGATCATCATCCTGGACATCGGGGTGTCCGCCGGGCTCATCACCGGCGAGCTGTTCACCATCATGGTCCTGATGGCGCTGGTGACCACGATGGTGACCGGGCCGCTGCTCTCGGCGCTGCGCCTGGGCGCGGCCGAGCGCGCACACCAGCCGGTATGACGCGGTCCCTGGTGGACCAGGGACCCGAACAGCCCGGAGCCCGGCGGACTCGTGGTCCGCCGGGCTCCGGTCGTCCATTCAGGAACGCGCCGCCGAGACAAGCGGCGGTATGAAAAACAACTCGGTGAACCGGTCGAGCAGCATGGGGTCGCCGACCAGGCTCACCTGCCCGCTGGCCAGCGCCTCGACCGGCAGGATCTCCCGCGACAGCAGCAGTTTCAGCATCGGGCCGGGGTCGAGTACCAGGTCCGCGTCCGGCAGCGGGCCCTCGGCCGCGTGCAGCACGCCGTCCTCGACCCGGGCGTGCACGACGACCTCGCCGAGGCGCAGCTCGAAGGACGCCGTCACCGAGCGCGCGGCGTCGGCCTGGAAGCACGAGCGCAGCGCCATCACCACCCCGTTGCTGGTGATGATCTCCTCGGGCCGCGGCTCGTTGAGCGACAGGGCACCCCAGCGGCCCAGCGCCATCACCACGTCCTCCAACGCCTGGCCGTACTCGGTCAGCTCGTAGACGACCGTCCCGTCGGCTGCGGGGTCGCCCTGGGGCCGCACGACGCCGAAGTGGCGCAGCTCGTGCAGGCGGGAGCAGAGCACCTCGGCCTGCGCCCTTGGCAGCCCCTGGAGGAGCTGGGCCACGCTCTTGGGGCCTACCAACAGGTCGCGGATGACCAGCAGCGCCCAGCGCTCGCCGACCATCTCCGAGGCGCGCGACAGACCGCAGTACTGGCCGTAGGTCTGCCGGGTCATCGTCTGCAGCTCGGAGATGATGCCCTCGATCCGCGTGGTGTCCACGGCTTCCAGGACGGCCGCCTCGGGGTCGAACTCGTGCAGGTCCGACCGGGTGCCGTTCGCGGTCAGTCGGAACCGATCGCTGGTGATCGTCACGCCCTGCTGGTCCACGACCAGCTTCCACCGGTTGTCAGTCATCGCCCGTGTCCAATCCGTCTCGTGCCCCGCACTCCATGACGTGTCGTCGCGCGCCTGGCCTGCGGCGGGTCCTGCTTCGACTCGACCAGGGGTCTCGGCTTCCTGCCGTTCCATCGTGCTCCGGCGCGACCACACCGCGCATCCGTCTGATTGCGCCGCCATCGCGGCGGTTCCGGCCGCCGACTCCGCGATCTCGGGTGAAACCCATGCTGGCAAACAGATCCAGCAGGCGACAGGGACCTCGCCATGATCGCCTCGTGCCGTTCTCACCCCGGATTCATGACCTGCTCACGCCCGCCCCATGTGACATCCACACCGAACTGGTGACGCCCCCACTCGACAAGTGAGCATTGTGGGAGAACGGAAACGGTAGCCACCGCGCGCACCCGGTCTTACCGTGGGAGGCAAGGGAAATTGCCGACCTTTCAAGGGAGCGGGCGATGGACGCGAGGATGAATGTCCCGGCGCGGGGCGCGGAGCGCGCGATGACCACCGCGGGCAGGCAGGCGTTGCTGGACACCGCCGCAGGCCGCGTGGTGTTCCACAATGGACTGTGGGGCGGTCCGGCCGGGTATCTGTGGCGCGGTACCGACGGCGCGGCGGCGGGCCGGTTGCCACAGTGGGAGTCCGAGCAGCTCGACCTGTTGGTACAGCGGAGATTGGTGACCGTCCGCCCTGGACCGACCGGTCGACTCGACGTCGCGGTCGTGCCGACCCGGGCGGGACTCGCCGCCCTGGGCCTGGAGAATCCGCGCGCGGCCTGAGCGGCCTCAGGTGTCGAGAACGGACCCGGTGGCCGCGCGGATGATCTTGAGCGCCTCGTCGACGTGCTCGCGGTGCGTGCGGTGGTTGAGCACGCACATCCGCAGCGTGTGCCTGCCCTCGACGCGGGTGCTGGTGAGTGCCACCCGCCGGGAACCGTTGACGGCCGCCAGAAGTCGGCGGTTCACGGCGTCGCCGCCCGCGGCGCGGAAGACGTGCACCGTCAAGTCCGGTGTGGACGTCGACAGGCCCGGGATGTCGCGCAGTTCGCGGTCCACCAGCTCGGACAGATCGAGCTTCTCGTCGAGCGCGGCGCGGAAGGCGCCCGCGCCGTGCAGGTGCAGCGGAAGCCACAGCCGCAGGCCGCGGTACTCGCGGCTCAGCTCGGTGCCGAGATCGGCGTAGTTGGGCAGTTTCTGGTCCAGGTAGAGGTCTTGCAGGTAGTCCGCGTCCGCGGTGAACGGCTCGCGCAGCGTGCGGCCGTCGCGGACCAGGAGAACCCCGGTGGTGTAGGGCAGGAACATCGACTTGTGCGGGTCGAGGGTGATCGAGTCGGCCCGCCGCACGCCTGCCAGCTTCGCCCGGCCCCGTTCGGTGAGCTGGAATCCGCCACCGTACGCGGCGTCCACATGGAACCAGAGCCCGTGTCTGCCCGCGACTTCCGCGAGGTCCGCCAACGGATCGACGGTGCCGGTGTTGGTCGTCCCCGCCGTGCCGACCAACAGGAACGGGCGTCGCCCGGCCGCCAGGTCGGCCACGATGAGTTCCTCGGCCGCCTGCGCGTCCATGCGCAGGTCGGCGGTCACCGGCACCGTGCGGATGCACTCGGGGCCGAACCCCGCGATCCCGGCCGCCTTGGCGACGCAGTGGTGGGTGTGCTCGGTGACATAGAGGGTCCCGATTGCCGACAGCCCGCCGAGCACCGCGTGCCTCGCGGCGACGATCGCGGACAGGGTGCCGGTGGACGCGCCGGTCGTGAGCAGGCCGTTCGCCCCGTCGGGCAGCCCGAACTCGGCGCACAGCCAGCGGATCACGCTGTGCTCCATCGCGACCAGCTCCACCGCCATCGAGCCCGAGCCGGTGTACCGGTTCACAGTGCGCGCCAACAGTTCCGCGACCGCCGAGGAGAACACCCCGCCGCCGGGGAAGTAGGCGTAGCACCCCGGGCCCGCGGTGTCCACGGCCTGCGCGGCCGCGGCACCGAATGTCCCAAGTAGACGGTCGAAGTCGCCGGGGCCCTCGGCGGGCGGGGCCAGCAGATCGGCCGCCCCGCCCACCGAGACGTCCACGGCGGGGCCGTCGTTCAGCGAGCCGATGAAGTCGGCCACGAACGACGTCGCCGACGCCATCATCGCCACGATCTCGTCCCGACTCGGTTCCAGCGGATAAGACATCGGTCCCCCGGTCTCGTCGGAACGGCTCAACTGGCCTGGCGCGGCGCCACCGGCATCCTGGACTCCGCCGGACGCGCCGCCGGGTGGGTCGTCTCCAGTGGCGGCAGCGGGAAGGCGTAGCGCCGCCCGGGGTACATCACGGGACGCCGCCAGTCGGAGTAGTCCAGCGGGACCAGTGAGTGCCGATGCCTGCGGGTCGCGTCGATGGTGGCCGCGCGCAGCGACGAGTCCTTGCCGCTGGCCTTGGCGATCTGCTCGATCCGCGCGGCGCCGAAGTTGATCGGCGCCGCCTGGCTGAACTCCTGCGCGCTGACGTGCAGCCAGCCCTCGGTGTCGGCCTTGATGCCGTCGGCGAGCCCGCGGATCGCCTGCGCCGCACCGACTCCGGTGTCGCGCGCCTGCCAGTACGCCAGCACCCGGGCACCGTGGCCGACCATGCCGGTGATGGCGCCGCCGCTGGTCATGAAGTGCCCGTTGCCGAACGAATCGCCCGCCACCACCCCGTTCGGGGCCACCAGCGCGTCCTTGCCGACCCGCTCGATGACGCTGAACAGCTTGGGCCCGTAGTTCATCTGCACGCCCTTGAGATCCTCCTTGGGGATCTCCAGGATGTGCGCGGTCTGCTCCAGGTAGAAGTCGCGGAGCAGGTGCTGGTAGCCCGCGTAGTACTCGGCCGAGTCCTGGTCGGTGCCCGCCGGGACGAGCCCGGCGAGGATCGGGTCGAAGGTCTTGAAGTCGGGCACCTGCACGAGCACCCAGCCGACCGCGGGGTCCGCCTCGTGGCCGACCGCGATCTGGCGCACCCAGTACTCGCTGCCCTCCTTGTCGAACTCCGAGGCGATGCGCCTGCGCAGCCTGCCGTCGACCAGCACGTCGAGCAGACCGGCCAGATAGTCGGCCTGGGCCACGACCGGGCCGCGGCCGTCCTGGTGGTCGACGGTGACGTCCTCCTGCTCGAAGCCCAGCCGCGCGGCGTCGGTGCTGTCGAAGCCCTGCGCGATCATGAACACCTCGGGCACGCCGAGGTCGATCACCTCGGTGCCGGGGGCGCGCAGGCGGCGGAACTTGCCGCGGTAGTCCAGTTCCCGGATCGTCTCGATGCGCACGTTCTTGCGGCCGTCGGGGCCGTCGGCGAAGCCCGCCTCGCCGCCGCCGCGGCGCTTGGGCCGCGCGACGGGGTCCGGGCCGGTGAGCACGCGGTGGCTGGTGAACAGCCGGACCCGGGGCTCCGCGACGCCGTTGGCCAGGTCCAGCGCCTCGACCGCCTCCAGGTAGCGGCGCAGCAGGATCAGCACGTCGGCGGCGCGGGCCTGCAACACCGACGGCCCGTCGAGCACCTCGACCATGTCCGCGCCGAGGCGCCCGGCGTCCGGCTCGCCGGGTGGCACGGCCGAGTCCAGCACGGTGACCACGCGGTTCGGCACGCCGTCCTTCCACCGGTCGTCGATGAACTCGGTGTGGTGGATGGTGCCCGCGATCCGGGCCTCGGCGTTCATCGCGCCGAGGAAGCCGGTGAGGACGTCGTCGGCCGCGACCGGGCCCGCGGGCCAGTCCGACCGGTAGAGGCTCTCGGCAAGCCGCATGAGCCTGCCGTCGCCGCGGCGGGGCACACCGGCCTCGCCGTAGCGGTCGAACATCATCTGGTCGATGACGCCGAGGTGGTGGTAGAGCTCCTCGCGGATGTTCCAGTGCACCCCGAGCGACGGGCAGCCGCGCACGTCGACGCCCACCGCGCGCTTGCCCATGGCCACCGTCCAGAGCATTCCCATCATGTTCGTGCCGCCCAGGCCCAGCGCCAGGAAATCGGGATCGCGCACCCCGGTCAGATCGTCGGCCTGGTCGGCCGGATCGATCCGGGAATCGTCGAGGGAATCCGGCGCGGACACCGACGCGGCCGGTCCGAGCACGGTCATCCCTAACACCAGGCCGACGAACGCGACCACCGCGCCCACGATCAGCGCTACGTGATAAGTGCCGGTCGCGGCGATATCAGCCGCGAAACCCAGCACGATGACGATTGCCGTGGCCACCCCCAGCGCCAGTCGCTGCCACGGACGGGTCGACCTGTCGGTCTGGCTCATTTCACGTTCCTCACCGGTAGCCGCCAAACCACTGTGGGGCAAATTCGAATGAGCGCGCCGCAGTGGTCCTTCGCTGTTTCCCAGTTCAGTGTCGCGCCCGGCTCCCGCCACCCGCGTCTTATATCGTGCGCACTCTCGGCACTGTGTGCCACGCCATTCCCTGGCACCCACGGAGATGTTTCCCGATAAGTCCGCATGAGACGATCACCAGGCCGACCGGACAATTGAAAGCGGCCGGGAAATTCGGCGGACACACCACGTGAATACGCGGGAGCAACCCCATGATCTTCATTCCTGGTCAGACCATCGTCCGGCGCTACTTCCGCGCCGAGCACATCACGATGGTGCAGGCGTGCCGGGTGGTCGGCGACGACGAGCGCGGCCTGCTGCTGTGGGTACCCGCGGGCGCGGGCTTCGCCTGCCGGTGGAACCCCGACGGCACCCGGCTGCGCGAGGCGCCGATCGAGCTGATCGCGGCCGCCCCGCTGCGCACGACGCACTGGCGGGACACCGACGTGCTGATCCTGGTCCGGCCGGGGGCCGCGCACTCGGTGTGGTGGTTCTTCACCGCGGGCGAGTTCAGCGGCTGGTATGTGAACCTGGAGTCGCCCAACGCCCGGTGGGGCGCGCACGGCATGGCGGGCGTGGACACCGTCGACCACGCCCTGGACATCGTCGTCGCGCCGGACCGCACCTGGCAGTGGAAGGACGAGGACGAGTTCGCCGAGTCCATCGGACAGCCCGGCTACTGGTCGGCGGGCGCGGGCGAGGAGATCCGCGCCGAAGGCGAGCGCGTGGTCGGTGAGATCGAGGCGGGCCTGTTCCCGTTCGACGGGACGTGGCCCGACCTGCGTCGCACCTGGTCGTGGAGCAAGCCGCTGATGCCGGACGGCAACTGGGCGTGGGGGCGGCAACGGGCGGTCCCCACGAGTCTGGCGGCGTAGGTCCGGTGGCGGGGCCGCGGCCCCGCCACCGGTCACCCGGACGGCTTGGCGGTGAGCCGCAGGCCGACCACGCCCGCGATGATGAACAGGAAGCACAGCGCCTTGAGCGGGGACAGCGGCTCGTCGAAGATCCAGGCGCCGAACAGGACCGTGCCCACCGAGCCGATGCCGGTCCACACCGTGTAGCCGACCGCGATGTCGATGCTTCTCATGGCCAGGCTGAGGAAATAGACCCCCGCCACGCCGCCGACGACCGCGACCACCGACCACCACAGGTGCGTGAATCCGTCGGAGCCGTTGGTGCCGAGGGCGAACACGATCTCGAACGCCGAGGCGACGAGCAGGTGGGTCCAGGCCCGCGAGGACCCCGCTGGCGCGGCGGCGCGGGCCGGGGCCACGGACTGAGACGTGGCGACGGACTCAGACATTGGCCGCCACCCGCAATCCGATGACACCCAGGACGATGGCGGCGAAGCAGGCCGCGCGGGCGGGGCTGAGCCGCTCGCGGAACAGCACGACCCCGGCCACCACGGTGCCCACCGCGCCCAGGCCGGTCCAGATCGTGTAGCCGACCCCGACGTCGAGCGTGCGCAGCGCCAGGCTGAGGAAGTACACACCGGTCGCCGCCGCGAGGATCGTGCCCACCGACGGCCACAGCCGGGTGAAACCCTTGCTGGCGCTGGTGCCCAGCACGAATCCGATCTCGAAGACGACGGCGACACCCAGATAGACCCAGTGCATGATTCGACTCCCCTCGGTGGAATGGCTGCACAGCGGCACGCCGGGGCCGTGCGGCCCCGGCGTTTCCGCGTCGGTCAGATCGCCACCGGCAGGGTCTCCACGCCGCGGATGATGTTCGCGCCGCGGCCCACCCAGCGCAGTTCCGCAGGCTCGCCGACCAGCTTGATCGCCGGGAACCGGCTGACCAGGGTGCCGAAGGCGACCTGGCCCTCCACTCTGGCCAGCGGTGCGCCCAGGCAGAAGTGGATGCCGCCGCCGAAGGCGAGGTGCTGGTTGTTGGTCCGGGTGATGTCGAGCCGGGTGGGGTCGTCGAAGTAGTCGAGATCGTGGTTGGCCGCGCCGATCACGACGAACACCGTGTTGCCCTTCGGGATGGTGACCCCGGCGATCTCGACGTCCTCGACGGTGAACCGCGGAGTGGCGCGCTCGATCGGCCCGTCGTAGCGCATCAGCTCCTCCACCGCCGAGGGCAGCAGGTCCGGCCGCTCGCGCAGCAGGGCCAACTGCTCGGGATGCCGCAGCAGGGCCAGCATCCCGTTGCCGATGAGGTTCACCGTGTTCTGGCCCGCGACCAGCAGCAGCTTGACCGTGCCGAGCAGCTCCCGTTCGGACAGCCGGTCCTGGTCTTCCGAGGCGACGATCAGCGCGCTGAGCAGATCGGGCTGGCTGTCGTAGTCGAGCTGATCGTCCACTTCGGACCGGATACCCGCGATGAGGTCGCTGAGGTAGGCCTCCATCGCGGCGTTGCCCTGCTTGCGGGTGTTGATGGCCTCCTCGCTCATCGGCGGCGTCAGCGCCATCCGCGTCCACGTGCGGAAGTCCGCGCGGTCGCGGACCGGGATCCCCAGCAGCTCGCAGATCACCGTGATCGGCAGCGGCACCGCGAGCGCCGCCATCAGGTCGACCGTGTCCGTGTCGGACACCGCGTCGAGCAGCTCGTCGGTGATCTCCTGCACCCGGGGACGCAGGCCCTCCATCCGGTTGCGGGTGAACGCCTTGCTCACCAGCCGCCGGTGGCGGGTG
The DNA here is from genome assembly GCF_052390155.1 of Actinokineospora sp. NCBI lineage: Bacteria > Bacillati > Actinomycetota > Actinomycetes > Pseudonocardiales > Pseudonocardiaceae > Actinokineospora > Actinokineospora sp. The sequence goes on from NZ_JBQTHF010000108.1 coordinate 13,670, forward strand.
TGGTCGGGCGGGTCGCTGTTGAGCATGTTCGCCCCGAGCGGGCCCTCGTCCGCCGCGCCCGCGCCCATGCTGCGCAGCCAGTCGGGCGCGCGCCGCACGTCCTTGGAGAGCCGGGGGTCCGCGAGCGCGGCCCTGGCGTCCGCGTAGCGGGTGATGAGCCAGGAACCCAGCCCCATCGGACCCTCGATGTAGTGCACCGGCGAGTCCTGGCGCAGCAGCGCGTAGCTCGGGTATGGGTTTGTCTGGAACGTGTCGCTCCGCAGATCGATCTCGGACATCGATCGACTCCCTTGCAAGGAAACCGTGGAACTCGGACCGCGCGGATCAGCCTTGGATGGGGCTGCTCTGGTGGGAGAACAGCCGCCACTGGCCGTCCTGGTTGACGATGATCCAGGTGGCCCGGATCTGGCGTGCCGGGGCGACCTCGGTGTCGTCGGCCAGCATGATGCCGCCCTGGGTGACGACCATGGCGACGTCGTCGTTGAGGAACTCCGCGGACAGCGGCCACCCGGTCACCCTGGCACCCTGGTAGACGCCTTCGAAGCCCTCGGCCATGTACGACCGGATCTCCTCGCGGCTGGTCAACTGGTTGTCCTGCATGAGCAGGCTGCCGTTCTCGGTGAATATCTCGGCGAAGATGTCGGCGTCGTTGGCCGCCCAGGCCGCCTGGATGCGCTGCGGCACCGTGAGTACGGCTTTCTCGTCCTCGCTGGTGAACGGACCGTAGAACGCGTGGTCCTCCTCGACTCCGGCGGCGGCGAGGATCTCCGTGGCCGTGCCGGGGGAAACCGACTTGGTGGACATGTGCGTTTCTCCTTCTGGGGAACGGATGTGGGTGGTCGGACGACTCACCAGCGCAGCGTGGCGCCCGCGCCGCGGGGACTGTTCTGATACCCGGCCAACAGCCACTCACCCTCACGCTTGACCACCACCCACGTCGACCGCACCGCCAACTCCGGGTCGATCTCCGTCTCCCC
>NZ_JBQTHF010000109.1:0-4805 GCF_052390155.1 Actinokineospora sp.
ATGAACGCCCGAATCTCCTCGCGACCCTTCTTGTACACATCACCGGGCAGAATCAGCGTTCCGTCGACAGTGAAGGCGTTCGCCACACCCTCCGCGTCGTTCTCCGCCCACGCCGCCACCAACCGCAACGGCACACCCAACGCCTCCTTCTCCTGGTCGCTGGTGAACTTGCCGTAGTAGGCGTCCAAACGGGACTGAGCGTCGACAGCGGTCGACGGTGCACCTGGGGACACGATCGATCTCCTCTGGAGTGGGACAGGGAAGGGCACGGCGGACCGCGCTCGGGCGATTCGCACCGCTCCATGGTCGGGTGCCCGCGGACCGTCGCGCATCTCCTGCCGTGCCGAACTCGGCGGCCGGTGTCGATGACAGACGGCGCGAAATCGCCTGCTGCGCAAGTGAAGAGATGCCGTCGAACGCGGCCGGGTGCGACCGTCGAGTAGGCGGGATCGGCCCGACAGCCGCCGCTTGGACGTTCGCCACCGCGGGCACGGGAGCCGCCGGATCATGCCGCGGTCCGGTGTCCCCGGACCACGACGCGCATTCGACAGGCGTCATTCCCGCGCCTGACAGGTATCCCCAAGGGAGCACACTGTGGACAACACCCAGACACCGTCGCGGTCCGAACTGGTGCGCCGCGCCTCGGAACTGGTGCCGCTGCTGCAGAAGAACGCGGCCTGGGCCGAGGAGAACCGGCGACTGCCCGAGGACAACATCGGCGCTCTGACCGACGCGGGCTTCTTCAAGCTGCGCATCCCCACCCGCTACGGCGGCTACGAGTCCGACATGCGCACCATGTCCGAGGTCGTGGCCGAACTCGCGCGCGGCGACGGGTCCACCTCGTGGACCTACGCGGTCTGGACCATCAGCACCTGGATCGCGGGCCTGTTCCCGGATTCCGTGCAGGACGAGATCTTCTCCACCCCGGACGTGCGGGTATGCGGCATCCTGAGCCCGTCCGCGACGGCCGCGCCCACCAAGGGCGGCGTCATCGTCAACGGCAAGTGGACCTTCAACTCGGGCTCGCAGCAGAGCCACTGGAACACCAACGCCGCGATCCTGCTCACCCCCGACGGCGGCCACGAGCCGATCATGACCGCGATCCCGTTGGCGGACCTGGAGATCGTGGACGACTGGTACACCGCCGGGCTGCGCGGCTCCGGCAGCGTGAGCACCATCGCGCGCGACGTCTTCGTCCCGCACGAGCGCGTGCTCTCGATGGGCCCGGTGCTGCGCGAGCAGTACTCCTCGAAGCTCAACGCCGACTCGCCCATCTACCGCGCCCCGCTGCTGCCGACCGCGTGTTCGACGGTCAGCGGCACGGTCCTCGGGCTGGCGAAGGCGGCGAAGGAGGCGTTCTTCGAGCGGCTGCCCGGCCGCAAGATCACCTACACCAGCTACGAGAAGCAGAGCGAGGCCCCGCTCACCCACCTGCAGGTCGCCGAGGCCACGGTGAAGATCGACGAGGCGGAGTTCCACGCCTACCGCGCGGCGGACCTGGTGGACGCCAAGAGCATCAACGGCGAGGGGTGGACGCTGGAGGAGCGGGCCCGCATCCGGCTCGACATGGGCGCGGTGTGCCAGCGCGCCAAGGAAGCCGTGGACATCCTCAACACCGCCAGCGGCGGGTCGTCCATCTACAGCTCGGTGCCGATCCAGCGCATCGAGCGCGACGTGCAGACGCTGAACCTGCACGCGGTGATGCACCCGAACACCAACCTCGAACTGTACGGCCGCGTCCTGTGCGGCCTGGAGCCCAACACGCACTACCTCTGAGGCCCAGCGGCGGCGGCACAACGACAGTGTGCCGCCGCTTTTCTCGCGCCGCAGGCCAGTCCCGACTTTCTCGATTGGAGCGCAGCATGCGTTTTCTCTCGGACCACCAAGGCGTGACCGTGGCGGTCGTCGGCTTCGGGTACGTCGGCTCGTGCCTCGCGGCGACGCTGGCCGACCGCGGGCTCGACGTCGTCGGCATCGACACCGACCAGCGGCTGATCGACGAGCTGCACTCGGGGCACTGCCGGTTCCAGGAGCACGGTCTCGCCGACCTGCTCTTCCGCGGTCTGGACTCGGGCAGGCTGCGGGTCACCACCGACTACGCCGCGACCGCCACCGCGGACGTCATCCTGATCGCCGTGGGCACCCCGGTGCGCGAGGACGGCTCGCTGGCCGACGAGCAGCTCCGCGGCGCGTGCACGGAGTTGAGCAAGCACGTCCGCGAGGGCCAGCTCTTCGTGCTCAAGAGCACCGTGCCGCCTGGCACCACCCGCGACCTCGTGCTGCCGCTGCTGGAACAGAGCGGGTTGCTCGGCGGTGTCCACTTCGGACTCGCCTTCACCCCGGAGCGGCTCGCCGAGGGCAACGCGTTGCGCGAGCTGGGCACGTTCCCGATCGTGGCGGGCGGCCTGGACGCCGACAGCGCCGCGGCGGCGGCCGAGTTCTGGCAGCGAACCCTTGGTGTGCGGGCGATCCCGCTGGACTCGATGGAGGCCGCGGAGATCGTCAAGCTTGCCGACAACTGGTGGATCGACCTCAACATCGCGATGGCCAACGAGCTGGCCAAGTTCTGCAGCCTCTACGGCGTCGACGTGCTCGACGTCATCCCGGCGGCCAACTCGATCCCCAAGGGCTCGGGCAACGTCAACATCCTGCTGCCCAGCGTCGGGGTCGGCGGCTCGTGCCTGACCAAGGACCCGTGGATGGTGTGGCGCTCGGCCCGCCAGCGCGGTCTGGAGATCCTCACCGCGTCGACCTGCCGCGAGGTCAACTCCGCCATGCCGGAGTACACCGCGCAGCTCGCCCTGGCCGACCTGGCCGACCTGGGCAAGGACCCGGAGTCGGTGAAGGTGGCCGTGCTCGGGCTGGCGTTCAAGAACAACACCGGCGACCTGCGGGCGACCCCGACCCTGGGCACCATCGCGGCGCTGACCAAGGCGGGCGCCGAGGTGCGGATCTACGACCCGCTGGTGGACCCGGTCGAGGCGGAGAGTGTGTTCGGCATCGAGGTGTCGGCGTCGCTGGAGGACGCGGTCCGCGATGTGGACTGTGTCGCGATTCTGGCGCTGCACCGGGACTTCGAGCACATCGACTTCGCCGCGCTGCCGGTGGCGCCGAAGTGCCTGCTGCTCGACGGCCGCGCCTACTACTCCAAGGAGAAGATCGAACTGCTGCGCGATCTCGGCTACTTCTACCGCGGCATCGGACGATGACCCGCGCACTGGTCACCGGCGGCTGCGGCTTCGTCGGCAGCCACCTGGTGGAGCGGCTGATCGCCCGGGGCGACGACGTGACCGTCTTCGACAGCGCGCCGCCCCCGGAGCACCAGCGGCTGGCCCGCGCGTACGGCCGGTTCGTCGCGGGCGACATCCGCGACGCGGACACCCTCGCCGCGGCGGCCGCGGGCGTGGACGTCATCTACCACCTGGCCGCGCTGGTGGGCGTGGACCAGTACCTGGCCCGCCCGCTCGACGTCATCGACGTCAACTTCACCGGCACCCGCGTCGTGCTCGACACCGCGATCGGCACCGGCGCCAAGGTGGTCGTGGTCAGCACCAGCGAGGTGTTCGGCAAGAACCCGACCGTGCCGTGGCGCGAGGACGGCGACCGGGTCCTCGGCCCCACCTCGGCCGACCGGTGGGCCTATTCCTCCAGCAAGGCGCTGACCGAACACCTGGTGTTCGCCTTCACCCGCCAGTACGGGCTGGAAGCCACAATCGTGCGCTATTTCAACGTCTACGGCCCGCGCCAGCGCCCCGCGTTCATCGTCAGCCGCTCGGTGCACCGCGCTCTCAACGGGCTGCCGATGGCCGTGTACGACGAGGGCAGGCAGACCCGGTGCTTCACCTTCGTCGACGACGCCGTCGAGGGCACCCTGCTGGCCGCGACGAACCCGGCGGGCGTCGGCGAGGTGTTCAATATCGGCAGCATGGTCGAGACCACCGTTGGCGACGCGATCGAGCTGATCGCCAAGCTCACCGGGCCGAACGCCAAGACCGTGCGGGTCGACACCCGGACCGCCCTCGGACCGTCCTACCAGGACCTGGCGCGGCGCGTGCCGGACAACACCAAGGCGCGCACGGTGCTGGGCTGGCAGTGCGAGACGGCGCTGGAGGACGGGCTCGTCCGCACGATCGAGTGGGCGCGGGAAAACCCCTGGTGGCTCGCCCAGTCCGACAGCGGAGCCCTCTGATCCGAAAAGGACAGTGCCGCGCCGACTCCGGTCGGCGCGGCTTTTGGTTGGCTCGAATCGCCACCAGTGCCATACCGCGCCCCATTCACGAACGGGTGAACTGGAGGTAGTCACGCCACGGCACCCGCCACGTCGGCACGGCTGGTCCGGGTGTCCGAACCGGGACAAGTCGGCCGCTGCCACGGGGCACTGCTCGCGTCGCGAGTGTCGACAACTTTTTGAACACCAGCGAAGCCGAGCGACGGAGCCGCAAGCTCGAAGGACGCTCCGGCAAGCGAATTGACCCGGATCAGTACCTGCATAATCGGCATACCGCCTCGGGGCGCGCGTCCGCCCTGTCTTGCGGTCATGAACGGAACCACACCCTCTTTCCGTACAACGATCCGTCATCAACGATGGGAAATCTACTCGCAGCGATCGAACCCTGAGCCTGCGCGCAACAGGACCAACCGGCGGGCGCAATACTTTCGCCGCCGACAGCCGCGCGCTGCCCGAGGTCAACGTCACGAACTGCGCGCCACACGCAACCACCCGGAGGGGGGCGGCGCGGCCGCGCGGCCGCCGCCCGGGGGGCCGCCCCCCCGGGGCGGGGGGGGTGGGGGCCACGGGGGGCCCC
>NZ_JBQTHF010000110.1:0-28740 GCF_052390155.1 Actinokineospora sp.
CACGCGGCGATCGAGAACGACATGCGAGTGTCCTGGTTCACCCTGGAAACCCTGACCGCCGCGGTCGACAAAGCCAAGGTCGACGGGTCGGTAGCCCGCACGATCTCCCGGATCTGCGGCTGCGACCTGATCGTGATCGACGACATCGGGATGCTGCCCGCCGGGCAGGAGGCCGCCGAGGCGTTCTACCGGATCATCGACGCCGCCTACGAACGCCGCTCGATCGCGGTGACCAGCAACATCCACCCCAGCGACTTCGATTCGATCATGCCGAAAACACTGGCCACAGCCACCGTCGACCGGCTACTGCACCACGCCCACCTGATCACCACGAAAGGCGAGAGCCACCGCCTCGCCGAAGCCATCGCCGGCAAGGGAGTGGTCGCCTTGAACTAGCAGCCATCCGGAGAACTGCTGTCCATCAACCCGGAGAAATACTGTCCACCAGCCCGGAGACCAACTGTCCGCCCGCCCGGAGTTCCCAATGACCGTTGACAAGATGGTCACCACCGCCATCGAGACCGCGGTGACCGCCCGCGGCGGCCGGTGCCGTGGCACCGTCCTGCATTCCGACCGCGGCGGCGAGTACACGGCCAATCTGACCGCACAGGCATGTGTGCGGCACGGGCTGCGCCGGTCGATGGGCGCGACCGGGATCTGCTGGGACAACAGCCCCGCCGAGTCGTTCTGGTCGACGTTCCTCAGGCCGGCCCCGCCCCGCGCTCGCCGGGTCACACGACCCGGACTGCTTGTCAGATGGGTGGACACGTACACAACATCTCCGGTCCTGCCCTCTCGATCAGGGACCCCGCACTCACTCGGCGGTGTCTCACACCATTCTGACCAAGAGGGGCCGGGGTGCACGGCGCTTGCCTCCGGCAGGGCGCCGACCTCGCGTAGCGGGGCACGGTGCTGCCGGTAGGGCTTGCCGTTGACGGTGCCCGACGTCGGCCGGTCCAGTCCCATGATCATGCGCCGGCGCCGTTCGGCCGAGGAACCCGGTGACGGTCCCCGGGCGCGATCGTGAAGCTGAGGGAGTGCACGGCGGTGGTGTCGCCGTAGCGCTTGGTGAGTTCGCGTGCCTCGATCATGACCGGGACCGTTCTGGGGGACGGGGTGGGACGGAGTGCTCAACAGCGAACCCTGAGACAGGTGACCGTGCCCGCCGGTGGCGCGAGCGAAGGATGGTCGGGCGCGGGGCGGGCAGTCACGCCTGCTGCGGCGTGCGGAGTGGCTCGCTGTCGAGGCCGGCTGCCAGGGTCGCCGATGATGCGGTGCGGCGTGGCCAGGTCCAGGCGGAGCGCAGGATGAAGGCCAGGAGCAGCACCTCAAGTCCGATGGAGAGGCCGTAGAAGTAGAAGTAGGTCCAAGACTCCCCTGCCGCGTTGTACATCGAGACGGGGATGTAGAGCGTTGCTACGACGAGGTTGATGGTGCGGTTGACACGGGCGGGCAGTGTCGCGGAGAGCAGGATCATGAGGATCGGGATGGCCATGAGCGTGAGCGAAATGGCGACAAAGGTTGGACCGATGTCGAACTCGTGGACGATGCCGGCCAGGATGTTGTCGATGAAGCCGGGCTTGTACAGGGCGAGGTAGTCGACGTAGATGTAGAGGAACATGAAGCTGGTCCATGCTGCCGCGAGCTTGGCCTGCACGGGCATGCGCAGATCTTCCAGCGTGCTCTGGGACGGCGGATTCTCTAATGCGGTGTGGGATTGAGGCGTTCTCATCACGATGCTCCCTGGCTTGATTGGGTGGGTGCTTCCACCTTCACGGATGCCTGCGGCGGGCACATCAGCCGCGGAGCCTGATTCGACCTGGCCGTTGGCACAGCCAGGCTGTTGTGCTTTCGGCGGATACACCGAGCACGCGGGCCGCCTAGGCTGATCAGATGGCCACCAACGCACTCCGCTCGCTGTGGGCCGAACCTCGACCCACGAATGCCCCGGAGCGGAGGCCGGGTGACTGGGCCTTGGTCGCAGTACTGATCTGCTGGTCCCTGGTGGAAGTGGTGCTTCGCCAGAACCTGGCGCCACGCCCGCTGCTGCTACTCGCGGTGCTCGCGGTCCTCGGCCCCCTGCTGTGGCGACGCACGCACCCGCTCGTCGCGGTTGCGGTCTCCTTCGGCACGTTGACGATCGTCGACATCGTCAGAATCCTCACCGGGTCGCAAGGCGCCCTGCTGTACAGCATCGGCGCGGCGCTGATCCTGGCCTACGCCCTGTTCCGGTGGGGCTCCGGTCGGGAAGCCGCAAGCGGCCTCGGCGTCATCCTGCTCTGGCTGCCCATCACCAACGTCGCCGACACCACCAGCCTGGCGGATTCTGTCGCGGCATACGCGTTCTTCCTGTTCGCCGCCGCGCTCGGCGCCGCGATCCGCTATCGCACGAAGATCCGCATCCGCGACATCGACCAAGCCAAGGCCCGCGAACGCGAGCAGCTCGCTCGTGAACTCCACGACACCGTCGCCCACCACGTCTCGGGCATCGCCATCCAGGCCCAAGCAGGACGTGCCATCGCGGCCTCCCACCCCGAGCGTGCCATCGAGGCCCTGGCCATCATCGAGGACGCAGCGACCCGCACCCTCACCGAGCTGCGCGCCATCGTCGGCGTGCTCCGCGCCACACAGGACACCGAGTTCGCGCCGCAGCCCGGCGTGGCCGAGGTCGAGCAGCTCGCCACCGATGGCCGGACGCGTCCCTGCGTCGAGGTGACGCTGTTCGGCGAGTTCGACGACCTCAGCCCGGCAGTCGGGGCCGCGATCTACCGCCTAGCCCAGGAGTCCATCACCAACGCTCGACGGCACGCTCGCCACGCGACCCAGGTCACCGTCGCCGTCACAGGCGACGCCGACCAGGTACGGCTGACCATCGACGACGACGGCTCCGCCGCAGGCGGCCGCGCCCCAGCAGGCTACGGCCTGGTGGGCATGCGGGAACGCGCCGCACTGCTCGGCGGCACCTTCCACGCAGGCCCCGCCGCCGAGCGGGGCTGGCGGGTAGAGGCGGTCCTGCCCCGAACCGGGACGCCACGATGAGCATCAGGGTCCTCATCGCCGACGACCAGCCCATCGTGCGCACCGGGCTGACCATGCTGCTCGACGCCCAACCCGACATCGAAGTGGTCGGCGCGGCCGCCGACGGGCGCGAGGCAGTCCGCCTGTCGCTCCAGCTGCGCCCCGATGTCGGCCTGTTCGACATCCGAATGCCGCTGATGGACGGCATCGAAGCCACCCGACGCCTCGCAGGCCCCGACGTCACCGACCCCCTGCCGATCGTGATCATCACCACCTTCGACCTCGACGAGTATGTCCACGGGGCGCTCAAAGCAGGCGCCCGCGGGTTCCTGCTCAAGGACGCCGGACCCGCCCTGCTGACCCAGGCCATCCACGCCGCCGCCGACGGAGACGCACTGATCGCACCCAGCGTGACTGTCCGACTGCTCGCAGCGTTCGCCCACGCACAGACCTCACCACCGAGGCAGCCGATGGAACCGCTCACCGCCCGCGAGGAGGAAGTCCTCGTGCCTGTAGCCCAGGGCCGCACCAACAATGAGATCGCCGGCGAGCTCTACATCACCCCAAGCACCGTCAAAGCCCACCTCGCCAGCCTCATGCGAAAGCTCGGCGCCCGAAACCGCGTCGAGGTCGCCATGTGGGCCCACGAGACCGGCCGCATCTGACGCCGCAATGGGCTCCCGCCGCCGTTTGCCGCACCCCTCACAGCGTCACAAGGCGGTTCGGCGGGGACCAGCGCGAGTTCGGCCTCCCGATCGGCTTGCGCGTCGTTGATCCCCTTGACGATCGCCGCTGGATCGACTCCGGCCGCGATCCCGGCAGTGTGGCGCTTGATCCGTGTTCGGCGGGTGCCAGGCGTTGGTACATACTGATGCAAAAATTGCTCGGATACCGTCAGCAAGACTCCACGCGATGTCGCTTGATCCGAGTTCTTCACCTCGACAACCCGACGGCAAACTCCGCCTGTTACCGTCAGCCTGTCGCGCAGATGCGCGCGACTGTGGCTTCACTCAGATCGGTGGTGACTCAGATGACCGCAGGCTCAGAAGTGTTCGTGACGCGCGCCCGCTTGTGTGCGGACTTTGTCGCGCTGGGCATTCGGCCAGGCGACGTGGTGATGGCGCATGGCGCACTCAGCCGAGTGGGCCGGATGCTGAACGGGCCGGACGCGGTTATCGGCGCTCTCATCGATGCGGCGGCGCCGGGTGGCACAGTTGTCGCCTACACGGACTGGGATGCCCGCTATGACGTACTGCTCCACGATGGCCGGGTGCCGGAGCGATGGCGCGAGCACATCCCTCCGTTCGACCCGGCCACGTCGAGGTCCGCACGGGACAACGGAGTGCTACCCGAGTTCGTGCGCACGTGGCCCGGCGCCCTGCGGAGCGGGAATCCGGGGGCGTCGGTGGCCGCCGTCGGCGACCGGGCCGCGTGGATGACCGGCGATCATCCGATCGACTACGGCTACGGTCCGGGCTCGCCATTGGCGCGACTGGTCGAGGCACGCGGCAAGGTCGTGATGATCGGCGCGCCCTTTGACAGCATGACGCTGCTGCACCACGCCGAACACCTCGCCGACATCCCTGACAAGCGGGTGATCGGGTACGAGGCTCCACTGGCGACTCCGCGCGGAACCGAGTGGCGGATGGTTGAGGAGTTCGACACGTCCAGTCCGGTTGTCGCATGCCTTGACGGACTCGATGCGGACCCGTTCGCGATGATCGTGGCGGAGTTCATCGCGTCAGGCGGGGGCGTGACCGGTCCCGTTGGCGAGGCCCCGAGTCTGTTGGTGCCTGCGGCGGAGATCGTGGAGTTCGCGGTGAGTTGGCTGGAGTCGCGCGCGCGATGACGGTAACCGTGGCGTGTTAACGTCATTGAATGGTCGTTGACTACTACCCCGTCCTGGGTGAGAACCTGGCGGTGGATCTCGCGAACTCCTGGTATGTCATGGACGGCGAGGGTTTCGACTTCCTGGGGACGCCGGAGCTGGTTGCCGGGTGGTGGGACGAGGTCAGGCAGATGGCCGCGGTGCAGGCGATGACGGCTCTGTCCGGCGCGGACCACCGCAGGCTGGTGGCGCTGCGCGACGCCGTGCGCGCGATCTTGCTCTCCGTGCTCGACGGTGGTCGCGCCGGAGAGGACGCCCTCGCCGTCGTCACCGCGTGCGTGACGCGGTCCCCGGTACGCAGGACACTGGCGGCGCCGGGCCGGTCCGCGCCGGTCGTCACCGTCATCCCGGGCGAGGGGGCGGCCGGGATTCTCGGCCTGCTGGCTGACGCGTGCGTCCAGTTGTTCGCCGGGCCCGAGGTTCCCGTGATCCGTCGGTGCGAGGGACCGGGCTGCCCGATGCTGTTCGTACGCCATCACGCGCGCCGCCGCCACTGCCATTCGTCGTGCGCCCATCGGGGTCGTCAGGCGCGGTACTACCGGCGGCAGTTGAGCGTCCGCCACGACGAGGCGCGCTGACGGTGTGGGCATCGCAGCGGCCGCTGGCAGGCATGACTCGTAGTCGACCGTGGGCTCTGGTGGCGCGCGGCGCTGCTGGTCGCGGTAACGGCGGTGGCGGTTTCCGGCGCCGACATGCTCGATCTGACCGTCGTGGTTCCCGCGCTGGGGTGGTGCGCGGGTTTGGCCCGGTCGCGCCGAAGGGATGCCGTGGCCGGGCTGCTCTTGGTGGCCTTGGCGGGTTGGCGTTGTTGATGGAGATGCTTCCGTTGAGCCCGCAGGCAACCGCGGAGGCACCGGTGCTGGTCGCGTTCATCTCCAGGGCAGTGGTGGAGCCCGCGCTCGCCGGTTCCCTGCGCGAAGGGGGTTCCGGTCTGCGTGAGTTCGTCGCGGAGACCATCCGCCGCACTGGTGGGGATCTCGACCCGACGCGGGAAGCCGTCACGTTGCTCGCTGTAGTCGACGGCTTGATGACGCAGATGCTCGTCGGCTACACCGATGCCCGCACCGCTGTCACCACGCTCGACTATCACTTGGACCGGATCTTCGGCTGCCCCCGGCGAGTTGATCCGCGCCGCGTCACGCCCTTCTTTGGCCCGTCTACGACGGCGGCCGGGTTTGCGCCAGTGGCATCACGCCACGTTTGGCGTATCCGGGGCTGGACCTCCAACTCGCCAAACAGGGGCCTCAAAGCTGGTCAAGACCGCTTCACCTGATGTCGTTGGCACTGAAGGTGGGCAGATCGGTCACGACTGCGTTCAGTGCGGGCAGCAGTACGGCGCCGACTGTGGTGTATGGGGCGAGTCGAGCCGACTTCGTGAGGGCGGCGGTGAAGTCGGGCAGGGTCGGGTGGAGATGTCGTTGGCACAGAATGGATACCGCTGATGCCGCGGGTGCCCTCGTCGTGCTGGGCAGGCGCTCATCGCCGACGATCTGGGTCAGGGTGACGACTGCGGCGAGTTGTACGGCGATGTGGTCGTCGGAAAGAAACTTGAACGGCGACAGGATCTCGACTCGCAGGTCGCGTGCGGACAGGAACTCGGTGAACCGGCGCTCCGAATCGCCGCGCAGGAGTCGGCCCGCGCCGTAGGCGGACGGGTAGGGCGGACATTCGGGACGGGGACCCACGAACAGCCTGCAGAACTCGACGGCGAGTTCGGTGATGCCTGCCTGCTCGTCGAGTCCGGCGATGTCCGCGCCCAGCAGGGGTGGTGAGTCGGCGTCGGTCGAGTCGAGCAGTCTTCGGTAGAGGACTGCGTCGATCTCGGCGGCGAGAATGCGCGAGCACAAGGAAAGCAAGCCCGCGCTGGCGTGTGTTTCGGGACGGTGGTCGCTCACGGGGTCAGCCTGCGGATGCGGACGATGGTGTCGTTGAAGGACTGGTGGCCCGTGGTCGGGTCCGGGTAGATCGGGATCAGGTCGTTCTGCGGGACACTCAGCGCGCCCGCCCACCACACGTCGGGCTGGGCGCTGGTCTCGCCGTGTCCCGGCAGGCGGACGGTGTCGGCGCCGTTGGTGGGTATCGGACCGCCGCGCGAGCGGCCGTTGTTGTGCGCGATGGCGACCACTCGGGGGTGGATGCCCTCGGTCACCTGGATTCGGGTGCGCAGGCTGCCGAGTCGAGACCCGTCGCCTCGGGGTACCAGGCGGTCGTTCGGGCGGTAGCTCACCAGTTCCACCCAGTCGCCGTGCACAAGGCCCAACCGGGCGGCGGTGGCGCTGTTGAGCCACGCCGGGTTGCTGTGCGCGATCTCCTGCAACCAAGGTGACTGGCCGGTGCGGTGTGCATTGTGGACATTGTACTTGAAGCTGATCATGATGAACTCGTCGTCGGCCAGGTCGCGCTGGTGGTCGGGTATGGGTTCGTAGATCGGCATCGGGTCGATCAGCACGTCGGCCGATTTTCCCTGCTGTTCGACGAATCCACTGTGGATCTCCACCTTCCGCGAGGGTGTGAGAAACCCGCGTACCGCTGCCCCGCCCACCACGATCCCGACCGGTTTCGGCTTGCCCGACTTGGCATCGGTGCCCTGGTAGATGATCCCCGTCGCCGGGTCGGTGACGCTGTCGTGAAGATCCTTCTCGGTCAGCGGGCGCCGATGCGGCTCGTAGTTCGGCTTCTTCGCCGGGTCCATCCAGACGCCGTGCTCGCGCATGTGTTGGAAACCGCCCGGTACGTTCGCGAAGTACTCCTCGAAGTATTCCTCGACGGTGGCCCACGGGAAGAAGGTCTCCATCCCGCCGCCGATGCGTCGGGCGAGTTCGGGAAAGATCTCTCGGAGGTCCTTGGACTCACCGAGGGGAGCCACCACCGGTTGCCGGAGGCCCACGTAGTCCACGAGGCCCTGCGGTGGGCGCGAGTCGATGTCCCAGCGTTCGAGGTATGTGGTCCACGGTAGGACGATGTCGGCGAGGTCCGCGGTCTCGGAGTGCATCACGTCGATGCACACGTGGAACGGGACCAACTCCTCGTCGGCAAGCACCTCGCGCACAAGGTTGGCCTCGGGCCAGGACCACGCCTGGTCGCAGTTGTAGGTCATCAGGGCGGCGACCCGCTGCCTGCCTTCCTTGATCCAGCTATAGACGATCTCGCCGACCTTCATCTGATAACCGGCCCAGGCGTTCGCCAGGGGCCACTGCTTGGCCTCGGCGATGACGCTCCGCCGGGTCGGTTTCGGTGGCACGGGCTCGGGTTCGGGCAGGAGTTTCTTGTCCCAAGAGGACACTGGGTGCCAGCACCAGCCGCCAGGTCTGCCCAGGTTCCCGACGAGCGCGTTGAGCGCGCTGATGGCGCGGTCGTTGTAGTAGCCGTTGCGGTGGGCCTGCGAACCGCGGTTGCAGATGGTGGTGCAGCGCGGTGCCGCAGCCGCGAACTCCCGCGCGACGCGGCGGATGTGTTCGGCCGGGACACCGCTTTCCCGTTCGGCCCACTCCGGCGTGTACTTCGCCACGTGCGCGGCGTAGGCATCGGCGGACACGTTGCACCAGGTGTCGAACCAGGCTTTGTCCCACAGTTCTTCACTGCAGATCACCTGGGACATGGCGAGCGCGATCAGCCCGTCGGTTCCAGGCTTGACGCAGAACCACTCGTCGGACAGCGCGGCCGTGTTCGACAGCCGGGCATCGAAGGTGACGGTCTTGGCGCCGTTGTTCTTGCGGGCGCGCATCATCCGGATCGCGACCGGGATGTGTCCCTGGTGCGCCTCGGCCCAGTTGCAGCCGAAGTTGAGGATGTAGTCGCTGTGCTCGTAGTCGCCGAGATCCCAGTCGGTCTCGCCGATCATCGTGAGCACCGCGGCACGACGGTTCGCCGAGCACAGCGCGCGGTGGTTGAAGACCGAGGGTGTCCCGAAGGCGTTGAGGAATCGGCTGACGATGTCGGTCGACCTGTTGCGGCCCTGCTGGAACGCGAACTCCTCCGGCCGTCCGCTCGCGCGAATGGTCGTGAGCCGGTCCGCGATCTCGGTGTACGCCTCCTCCCAGGAGATCCGGCGCCAGCGACCCTCGCCCCGCTTCCCGACCCGGCGCATGGGATAGAGCAGCCGGTTCGGGTCGTAGAGGATCGAGGGACCCGCGACTCCCTTGGCGCACAGCGATCCCTGGCTGTTGGGGTCCTCGGGGTTGCCCGCGATCGTGCGCAGCCGTCCCGCAGCGACGGTCGCGGTGATTCCGCACGCGGTGGTGCACATCTGGCACATGGACCTGATGTGCCGCACGCCTGCCGTTTCGTCCACCGGCAGCAGGCCGAGGTCGAGGGTCGTCGCGGACCGGTGCGCTACGTCGATCACCCCGAGCCCGGCCACCGCGGTCGCGGCGATCGCGCCGAACCGCAGCAGGTCGCGGCGAGTGAGGGTCCAGGTTTCGAGACCGGGATCGTCCTGTCCAGCCATGGCCGTGTCTCACCCTCCAGCGGCGAACAACAGGTAGCGGCAGGCGCAGGCGCCCACCAGGATCGCGGTCGCGCAGCCGATGTGCGGCCCGCGACCGGTCCGCGCGATGGCCAACCCGCCCGCGGGCACCACGACTCCGACGCCGACGCTCAGGCCCCACCACAGCGTCGCCCCGGACGCCGTCGCGAAGGTCGCGATGACGGCGGGGTCGAGGCGCGGGTCGCCGACCAGCGCGACCACCTGGAAGGCCAGCACCACCGCGTGGACACCGAGCAGCACCAGGGCAGGCATACGCAATGAGCCCGCTTGCTCGCGGACGCGGAGCAAGCTGTCGATGGCGAGGTGGGCCGCGACGCCCATGAGCACCGAGGTCACCAAGTACACGAGAGCGGCACCGCTGGTCGCCGACAGCGGGGACAGCCACGTTCGGGACAGCACGGCCGCGGGGTAGACGGCCAGCGCGAGGCTGACCGCGGCCAACATCCACGTGACGGTGCCGACGACCATCGACGTGCGTCGGTCCGCCGGTATGCGGGCGAGGCCGCCCGGGCCCCGCGCCCGGTGGCGCAAGTAGAGGTCCAGCACCAGGAGAAGGATCTTCACGGCGATGAGCTTGGCGCCGACGGCGATGGGCGAACCCAGATTCCCGAACTGCGTGAGCATCAGGAAGGAGCGCTCCGGCCTGCCGAGATCGACCACGAGCACGACGCTGACGAGCAGCAGGGCCACCAGCGCCACGACGCGGGCCGCCTGGTCCGTGCGGCTCGCCACGTGTGGCCATCGGACCGTTCGCCAGCAGGAGACCAAGGTCAGTCCGCTGGGTAGTCCGATGAGGACGAAGTAGAGCGCGATCAGCGGCCCCCAGGGTGTTGCGGGCATGGCTCAGCGCTCCCCCGCCAGGTCCGTCCCCCGGTCGACCTGCACCCCGTCGACCTCGATCAGCGGGAGCGCGTGCCGCGGGTCGACGTAGTGCACCTTGGGCGCGGTGCCCGCGCTCGGCTTCCACACGCTGGTGTCCTCGGTGGCGATCCGTTGCGCGATATCGCTTTCCGCGTCGTCGAGATCGCCGAAGATCCGGCAGTCGGTCGGGCAGGCGTCAACGCAGGCGGGCTGGAGCCCTTGGGAGGTCCGGTGTTCGCAGAAGGTGCACTTCTGCGCCACCTTCCGCACCGGGTCCTCGTAGATGGCGTCGTAGGGACAGGCCGCCATGCAGAACCGGTTGAGGTTGCAGTCGCCCTCGTCGATGGTGACCTCGCCGTTGGGGAGCCGGACGATCGCGTCGGTCGGGCAGGCGTTCAGGCAGGGCGCGTCCTCGCACTGGTTGCACAGCACCGGAATGAAGTGTCGTGTCGCGTGTGGATAGACGCCTTCCTCGACATACTTGACGGTGTCGCGAAAAACGCCCAACGGCACGTCGAACTCGGCCTTGCACGCGACCGAACACGCGTGGCACCCGATGCATTGGCTCAGGTCGATCAGCATTCCCCAGCGCGGCATTCTGTGCTCCGTCCCGTAGCGTGATCACTGTCCTGTTTGGTCGCCCATTTCTTCGGCCAGGCGCAGGGCTTCCTCGATGAGGGTTTCCACGATCTGGTGTTCGGGGACGGTCTTGACGACCTCGCCCCGGACGAAGATCTGCCCCTTCCCATTGCCGCTGGCGACGCCGAGGTCGGCTTCGCGGGCCTCGCCGGGGCCGTTGACCACGCAACCCATGACGGCGACGCGCAGGGGGACCTCCATGCCCTCCAGGCCCGCGGTGACCTCGTCGGCCAGCTTGTAGACGTCCACCTGGGCGCGGCCACAGGAGGGACAGGAGACGATCTCCAGTTTGCGCGGGCGCAGGTTGAGCGACTGCAGAATCTGCGCACCCACCTTGACTTCCTCCACCGGCGGGGCCGAGAGCGACACCCGGATCGTGTCACCGATTCCCTGCCGCAACAAGGCGCCGAAAGCGACAGCGGACTTGACGGTGCCCTGGAACGCGGGACCCGCCTCCGTGACACCCAGGTGCAGCGGATAATCACACTGCTCGGCCAACAATTCGTACGCGCGAATCATCACGACCGGATCGTTGTGCTTGACCGAGATCTTGACGTCGTGGAAATCATGCTCGGCGAACAGCGACGCCTCCCACAAAGCCGACTCGGCCAGCGCCTCGGCAGTCGCCTTGCCGTACTTCGCCAACAACCGAGGATCCAGCGAACCCGCGTTCACCCCGATCCGAATCGGCGTCCCGTGATCCTTCGCGGCCCGCGCGATCTCCTTGACCTGGTCGTCGAACTTGCGGATGTTGCCCGGATTCACCCGCACCGCCGCACACCCCGCCTCGATCGCCGCGAAGACGTACCTCGGCTGAAAGTGGATGTCCGCGATCACCGGGATCTGCGACTTGCGGGCGATCGCCGCCAACGCCTCCGCGTCGTCCTGGGTCGGACAGGCGACGCGGACGATGTCACAGCCCGCCGCGGTCAACTCCGCGATCTGCTGCAACGTCGCGTTCACATCCGCCGTCACCGTCGTCGTCATCGACTGGACCGAGATCGGGTGTTCGCTGCCGACGCCGACCGACCCCACCTGGAGCTGCCGGGTCTTGCGGCGCTCGGACAGCACCGTCGGCGGCAACGTCGGCATCCCGAGCGAGGTCAACGGCACGAGCTGCTCCCTGTCCTGGACATCTCAACCGACCAGCCTGGTCACGGCGTCGAGCACGCGGCCCGCGCCGTCCTCCGCCTCGACCTGCCGGGCGACCTCGAACGCCCGCTCCCGATAGCCGGTCTCGGTCACCGCGCTCTGGATCGCGTTGGCGAGGGCGTCGGCGGTCAAGGTGCAGAACGGTATGGGCGCGGGCCCCACACCGAGGTCCGCGGTGCGCGACGCCCAGAACGGCTGGTCGATGGTGACCGGCACGGTGACCATCGGAACCCCCGACCGGAGCGCCGCGCCGGTGGTACCCGCCCCGGCGTGGTGGACGATCGCGCGCATCCGCGGGAACAGCCAGTCGTGCGGCGTCGGGCCGATGGTCATCAGGTCGTCGCCGGACACCGACAGGTCCGACCACCCGGACTGGATGACGCCGCGGACACCCGCCAGCCGCAATGCCCGCGCGGCGAGCGCGCTGACCTGGCGCGCGTCGTCGGTGGCCATGCTGCCCAACCCGACGAACACCGGCGCGGTGTCCGAGTGGATGAAGTCGATCAGTTCGTTCGGCGGCTGCCAGTCGCGCGGCCTGCACGGCCACCAGTAGCCGACAACCTCCATCCCCTGGCGCCAGTCCGGCGGCCGGGGAAAGATCACCGGACTGAACCCGTGGTGCACCGGCCACTGCCGGGTCCGTTGACGACGTCGCACCGCTCGTAGGCCCGCCGGGCCGAGCCCGAGGTTGGCGCGCAGCCTCCGCACGGCGTTCTTGTAGGCGGCGTAGGTGATGCGCAGACCGGCTTCGCCCGCGACCCGGTTGCCGAGCGACCCCATGGATCTCGCGCCCGCCATCGTGGGCGGAAATGCCGCGGTCGGCTCGGTCGGGCCCCAGTACACCCCCATGCTCGGCAGGCCCCGCGCTTCGGCCAGGTGGTAGGCGAGCGGCGAGGCGGTGCCGGACAGCAACAGGATGTCGGCGTCGTCGGGAACGGCCTCGGCGAGCCCGTCCGCGACCGAGTCCATCATCGCCGCGACATCGTGGACCACGTTGCGCACGCGCCGGACCTGGTGGCGCAGCGCCCGAACGGAGTACTGCGTGCGTTCCCAGGTCTGGAAGTCGCCGGAGGAGACCAGTTCGCGCGGATCACCGGGGATCGCGTCGAAGTCGAGACCGCACTGGCCGACGAAGTCGCCGAACACCTTGTGCGTCACGATGGTGACGTCGATCCCCGCGTCGCGCAGCCTGGTGCCGATTCCGGTGTACGGGGACACGTCGCCTTGCGTGCCGGTGGTGACGATGACCGCGCGCACGGTCGGCTACCGGCTGCCCGGTTCGCCGCTCGCACACCGCTGCCAGTGGGCGAGGGCGCGCAGCGCGTACGCGTGCGCGATGAGGTCATCGCTGTAGTAGAGGGTGTCGTAGTAGAGTCCCACGCCCTGCGGGCGCCAGGTGCCCTCGGCGTTCTGGGCATCCACCAGCCAGCGCACGGCGCGCAGGATTCGCTCGTCAGTCGGTGACTGGCCGGACCGCAGCAGGGCGAAGAGCGCCCAGGCGGTCTCTTCCGCGGTGCCGCCGTCCGGCGGGCCTTCCACGGCCTTGCCCGGCCATGCGCCGTCTGGCCGCTGGGTGTCCAGGAGCCACCGGGCGGCTCGCACCGCGACGTGGTTGTCGGCGTTGTCCAGTTCGGCATAGGTTTCGAGAACCTTGGCGGTGCCGTGGGTGTTGTCCCGGAACCACAGCGACGAGAACGATCCGTCGGCACTCTGGGTCGTCTCGAAGTACCGCAGCGCGCGGCCCAGCCCGGAGCGGTCCGCCACGCCGAGCCGGTGGTAGGCCATCGCGACGTGCGCCGTGACGCCGGGGCAGGGTCCGTCGTGGATCATGGTCGAGTCGCGCACCCATTCCGACCACGACCCGTCCCGGTTCTGCATGCCCGCCAGCCAGCGCAGGCCCAGGGCCAGGGCGCTGTCCTCGCGGGACAGGCCGAGTTCGGCCAGCGCGGTGAGGACGACGGCGGTGTCCTCCGACTCGGGCCACCCGGACGGGGCGGCCCAGGACCAGCCGCCCGCGGGCATCTTCAGCGGGGCGAACCCGGCCGACTGGGTCGAGAGCAGCCACTGCCGCGTGCGGTCGAGCCGTGAGTCGGCGGCGAGGTCGCCGTGGCATTCCTTGAGCGCCAGGACGCTGTAGCTGGTGACGGCGATTTCCAGGTCGCGGTCGATCGGCCAGGAGCCGTCCGGCCGCATGGTGGACAGGAGGAAGTCCAAACAGCCGCGCTGGATGTCGGCGCCGACCTCCGGGCCCGCGATCCGCAGGCCGCTGAACACCAGCGCGCACATCAGCGCGCACTCCTCGATGCCGCCGTTGGGCCCCATGACCGACCGCAGCCAGCGCAACGCCTTGGGTTCGGCCAGGCGCTGCGCGACGCGCTTGAGTCGACCGGACGGCAGCACCCGCCGCTGCCCGATCCCCAGCCCGAGTACACCCGGCAGCACGATCGACGCGCGGTTGCGCAGACCCGCGGGCAGGAGCATGACCTCCATTGGCTGCGAGGGCTGGATGTGGACTTCGCGCAGCCCCTCCATCGCCCAGACGATCGCGACGATCTCCCGCCACGTCCGGGGACCGCCGTCGCTCAGGTCCGGGGAGATGACCGATTCGCCGCCGTGCGCGTCGATGTAGGCCATCCCCCGAGCGACGCAGTCGGCGAATCCGGTCGGGTCGATCACCTTGAAGGCGGCCACGGCGAAGGCGGTGATGTGCTCGTCGCTGGGCGGGTCGGCGTCGACCAGGCTCCAGCCGCCGTCGGCCCGCTGGTTGTCGCGCAGCCATTCCAGGCCCGTCGCCAACCGGTCCGCGTGCGCCACCCGGTCGGCTCTGGCCAGTGCGAGCAGGCCGATGGCGGTGGAGATGGTGGACGACGACATCCGGTCGGTCCACCCGCCGTCCGGCCGCTGGCGGTCGAACAGGTAGTCCTTGGCCCTGGCGACCGAATCGGCGACGGTCGGCAGGAGATCGTCGGTGTGCACGGTGGTCCTCCAGGTTCACGGGTGGGGCTGGGCCGCCGCCGCCTTGTGGGCCGCGTGGCGGGCCCGCCACCGCCTGCTCGGCTCGTAGCTGCCGCGCATGAGGAACAGCGACGACAGGAAGGTCGCCGCCACGAAGGGCACCAGGATCGCCAGTCCCAGCCAGATTCCGCCCGCGCCCGCGACGAACGCGCTGCCCAGCACCAGGCGTTCGATCACCAGCACCTCGTGCGACTTCAGGCCGACGACGCGGGGAATCGGCTGGGTCGACCGGGTCAGCATCAGCACCGAGACCAGTGTCATGGCCACCGCGACCGCCAGCAGCGCCGCGTACCCTGCCGCGTCGAAGCCGGGTGCCGTCCAGGCGAACGTGAACCAGATCGCGGCCAGCACCCACAGCAGGTGCAAGCCGACCATCAGCCGCAGCGAGGCCCGCTCACCGTGGCGCACCGGGAAGGTGCGGTATCCGCCCTCGCGGTCGCCCTGCTGGTCGCAGAGCGCGCCGATCACGTTGGACGCGGCGTCGTGCAGCGCGAAGACGAGCGCGACCGCGACCAGTGTCCATGCTGGACTGTCGCTTGTGGACAGGGCGCCGACGGCGAACGCGCACGCCGTGATCAGCCCCCGGGAGATGTTGCCCCAAATCCCGCGGGCCTTGAGGAGCTTGCTGTATGCGACGCCGAGCGAGAGCGCCAGCACGACCATGACGAAGCTCAGCGGGTTGAGCAGCACCGCGATGACCATGCCGAGCAGCACCCAGGCGATCATCCCGGCCAATGCCTCGCCGGGCCGCATCCGCCCAGACGGCAGTGGGCGCTGCGATTTAGTGATCTTGTCGAGTTCGCGGTCGAAGTAGTCGCCGCCGTACATCGCGGCGAACCAGCCGCAGGTCGGCGCGGCCCACGCGCCGAGCAACTGCCAGAACGTCCAGTCGTCGGCGGCGAGCACCGCGCCCGCCACACTCACCAGACCGGAGTAGAAGACCAGGTCGGGCCTGCCCACCTCCAGGTGGGTGAGCAGGCGCTGCCGCGGGGTCAGCCGCGGGCCGCCAGGGCGTACCGGCGTACTGGTCATGGATCGAGGCCCTCTCTCTAGCGCGGGGGCGACCGGGAATCCGGCCACATCGCGACGCGGGTCCTGGGGGACGCTCCGGCGAGCCGTGATCGAGCAAACCACATACTCGACCCAAGTTCCACAGAACTTGGGATAATTCGAGTAAGTCGATGACAACTCCGGTCCGCTGTGCTTTCATCACCATCAGCAACCTGGGGAGGGTCACATGCGAGCGTCGACTCCTAACGCCGATCTGCTGGCGTCCTGGGTCCTGGACGGCGCCGAGCGAGCCCTGCACCTGGTCTCCCACCTCACCGACGACGAACTGGTCGGCCCCCTGCTCCCGACGATCAACCCGCTGCTCTGGGAACTCGGCCACCTCGCGTGGTTCCAGGAGAAATTCGTCCTGGAGCGGGCGGCGGGGCAGCCGCCGATCCTGCCTTTCGGCGACGCCGTCTACGACTCCGGCGCCATCCCGCACGACACCCGCTGGCGGCTGGCCCTGCCCTCGCGCGCGGACACCGTCGACTATGTCCGCACGGTGGCCGAGCGGGTCGCGGCGCAGGTCCGCTCGGCCGACGCCACCGACGTGCTGCGCCACTTCGCCCGCTACACCGTGCACCACTACGACACCCACACCGAGGCACTCACCTACACCCTGCAGGCACTCGGCCATGCCCTGCCCGCGTTGCCGGGGCTCACCGCCGGACCGGCTCCGACCACGACGGCCGAGGACCGGGCGGGCGGCGACGTCCAGTTCGCGGGCGGACGCTTCCTGCTGGGCGGACAGCTCGCCGATTCGTTCGTCTACGACAACGAGAAGTGGGCGCACCCGGTCGAGGTGGAGCCGTTCGCGCTGGCCAGGTTCGCGGTGACGCAGGCCGAGTTCGCCGAGTTCGTCGACGCGGGCGGCTACGCCGATCCGCGGCTGTGGTCCGACGGCGGGGCGTGGCTCGCCGCGACCGGGGCCACCGCGCCGCTGTACTGGCGACGGGAACCCGACGGCGGGTGGCAGCGCAGACACTTCGACACCTGGCTGGCCCTGGAGCCCGCGCTGCCGGTGCACCACGTCTGCTGGTGGGAGGCGGACGCGTTCTGCCGCTGGGCGGGGCGGCGGCTGCCGACCGAGGTGGAGTGGGAGTTCGCCGCGACCGGCGGCAAGCACCCGCGCGAGACCTACCCCTGGGGCGCGGACCCACCCGAGGCCGAGCACGCCGCCACCGACTGGCGCCACGGCGGCCCGGTCGAAGTCCACGGGTGCGCGCGCGGCGACAGCCCAGACGGTGTGCGCCAACTGATCGGCAACGTGTGGGAGTGGACGAGCAGCGAGTTCCGCGGCTACCCGAACTTCGAGCGCGACGCCTACCACGAGAACTCGGAACAGTTCTTCGGCAGCCGCAAAGTGCTGCGCGGCGGCGCGTGGGCGACCAGGGGCCGCTACCTGCGGTCCACATTGCGCAACTACTTCACCGAGGACCGGCGCGACGTCCTCGCGGGCCTGCGCACCTGCCCGGTCGGCCGATGATCCTGATCGTCAGCCCGGCGCCGCCGCAGGCGTTGCTGGGCAACGGGGTCACCACCCGGCGATGGGCCGAGATCCTCACCGGACTCGGTCACGAGGTGACCACCGACAGCGCGTATCGCGGCGGCGCCCACACCGCCCTGGTCGCGCTGCACGCCCGCAAGAGCGCGGACTCCGTGCTCCGGTTCCGAGCCGAGCACCCTCGTGCGCCGATCGTGCTCGCGCTGACCGGCACCGACCTGTACCCGAGCCTCGCCGCCAATGACGTGGACCCGGCGGTCCTGGCCGCCGCCGACCGGCTGATCGTCTTGCAGCACAAGGGTTTGGATCAGCTCGACGGCCCGCTGCGCGCTCGCGCCCGAGTGGTGGTCCAGTCCGTGCCCGACATCGCCCCGGAACCGGCCATGGACGACCGGTTCGAGGTGTGCGTGCTGGCCCACCTCCGGCCGGTCAAGGACCCGCTGCGCGCCGCCGCGGCGGCGCGTCTGCTGCCGACCGATTCCCGCCTCCGCGTCACCCACGCGGGCGCCGGACTCGACGCCGAGCTGACCACCCTCGCGCGGGCGGAGTCCAGCGACAACCCGCGCTACACCTGGATCGGCCCGGTGCCGCGCAAGCAGGCGTTGTACCTGTTGGCGCGCAGCAAGATCCTCGTGCTGAGTTCACACCACGAGGGCGGGGCCAACGTGGTGTCGGAGGCGCTGGCGGCGGGTGTCCCCGTGGTCTGCTCGGCGATCCCCGGATCGACCGGGCTGCTCGGCGACCGCCATCCCGGGTACTACCCGGCGGGTGACACCGCCGCGCTCGCCGAGTTGCTCTCGGCGGCGGAGACCAATCGCGGCGGCTACTACGACGACCTGCGCCGCCACTGCGCCGAACTGCGCCACCTGGTGAGTCCGAGCCACGAGATCGACTCCTGGGCGGGTCTGCTCGACGAAATGTCCGTGACCTCGACCTGAGAAGAGGACCTTCGTGTTACGCACCGTTCGCCGAGCCGCCGTCCTGCTGCTGCCCGCCCTGGCTCTGGTCGCGTGCGGAACCGCCCCGGGCGATGTCCGCGGCGACGCCGGAGACCGCGTCCTGAGCATCAGCGCGATTCCCGACCAGGACCCGGAGAAACTGCAACGGCTCTACGGCACGGTGTCGGAGTACCTGTCCGACGAGCTGGGGGTCAAGGTCCGCTACGTGCCGGTCACCGACTACACGGCGTCGGTGGTCGCGTTCGAACGCGGCGACCTGGATCTGGTGTTCTTCGGCGGACTGACCGGGGTGCAGGCCCGCGACCGGGTCCCGGGCGCGCTGCCCATCGCCCAGCGCGACATCGACGCGAAGTTCCGCAGTGTCTTCATCGCCAACACCACGTCCGGGATCGAACCCATCGCCGACGTCGCGGGCCTGAAGTCCCTGGCGGGCCAGTCCTTCACCTTCGGCAGCGACTCCTCGACGTCCGGGCGCCTGATGCCGCAGCACTTCCTGGCCCAGGCCGGGGTGAGCGTGGACGACTTCGCGGGGAAGGCGGGGTTCTCCGGTTCGCACGACACCACCGCCAAACTCGTCGAGGCGGGCACCTACCGGGCCGGGGTGCTCAACGCCGCGGTGTGGGACGACCGGGTCAAGTCCGGGAAAATCGACGGCACCAAGGTCCGCGAGGTGTTTCGGACGCCGACCTACCACGACTACCACTGGCTCATCCGGCCCGATGTGGACGCCGAGTTCGGGGCGGGCTTCACCCAGCGGGTGAGCGACACGCTGCTCGGCATGAGCGCGGCCGACGAGCGCGCGCGGGTCATCCTGGACCTGTTCCAGGCCAAGCAGTTCGTCGCGACCAAACCGGCGAACTACGATCAGATCGAGGTCGTCGCCCGCGCATCCGGCCTGCTGCGGTAGCGGCCGTGTCCGGGGATGTCGTCTTCAGCCTGCGAGACGCGGGGGTCGCGTTCGACGGCGGCCACGCGCTGCGCGGCATCGACCTCGACGTGCGGCAGGGCGAACGGATAGCCGTGATCGGGCCCAGCGGGGCAGGCAAGAGCACGCTCATCGGGCTGCTCAACGGGACGGTGATCGCCACAACCGGCTCGGTGCTGGCCCTCGGCCGCGACTACACCTGCGCCTCGACGCGCGAGATCCGCCGGGTGCAACGCCGAATCGGCACCATCTACCAGCAGTTCGACCTCGTCGGCCAGCTCCGCGCGGTGCACAACGTCAACGCGGGCAGGCTGGGCTGCTGGCCGTTCTGGCGGGCGGCGCTGTCACTGGCGTTCCCGCGCGACACCCACCAGGTCCGCGAAGCCCTGGCGCGAGTGGGCATCGCCGACAAGTTCGACACCCGCACCGCGGACCTGTCCGGCGGCGAGCAGCAGCGGGTCGCGATCGCCAGGGTGCTCGTGCAGCGGCCTGCCGCAATCCTTGCCGACGAACCCGTGGCCAGCCTGGATCCCGCGCGGGGCAGGGAAATCATCGAACTGCTGCACGACGTCAGCGTGGAGGCCGGGACGACGCTGCTGGCCAGCCTGCACGACGTGGGGATGGCGGTGGACCGATTCGAGCGGGTGGTCGGGCTACGCGCGGGCCGGATCGTGTTCGACGAGCCACCGGGAAACCTGGCCCGGCACACGATCGATGCCCTCTACGAACTTGAGAACCGGTGTGGGAGCGGACCGTGACCCAGACCCTGCCCGCCACCGGTTCGACTCGGCGGGCACCCGGGCGGCAACCGCCGCCGCGCTCCCGCGACCGCCGCGCGCGCACGCGCCGCTGGTGGTTGCTGGCCGCGCTGCTCGCCACGCTGGCCTCGCTCGCGGCAGCGGGCGTCGGACCGGCCGACCTCGTCAAGCCCAGTGGCGGCGGGCTGGTCGGCGAGTTCTTCGCCGCCGCGATCAACCCGCGGATCGACGCGGAGTTCCTGCGGCTCACCGCCACCGCGGCGGTGACCACGCTGAGCTACGCGGTGCTCGGAACCGCGCTGAGCCTGGTGATCGGTCTCGTCGGCGGCATCCTCGGCGCGGAGATCTGGTGGACGTGCCGAACGCGGCGGCGGGCGCGGTCGAACACCGCCTGGTTGGTCGCGCGGGCGGTCCTGGTGGTCCCGCGCGGCATCCACGAGGTGGTCTGGGGACTGTTCTTCCTGGTGGTGTTCGGGATCGACCCGATGGTCGCGGTGCTGGCCATCGGCATCCCGTTCGGCGCCGTCACCGCGAAGGTGTTCTCGGAGATCCTGGACGAGACCTCCCGCGGTCCGTTCTGCGCGATGATCGCCGCCGGGGCGCCACGCCGGTCGGCGGTGATCTACGGCCTGCTCCCGCCCGCGCTGTCCGACCTGCTCTCCTACGGGTTCTACCGGTTCGAGTGCGCCATCCGCAGCGCGACCATCCTCGGCCTCGTCGGCGCGGGCGGCCTCGGGTTCCAGCTCGCGCTGAGCTTCCAGTCGCTGCGGTACGACGAGATCTGGACCCTGCTGTACGCGCTGATCCTGCTCAGCGCGGGCGCGGACTTCTGGAGTTCGCGGGTGCGCGCCCGCCGGGCGGGCGCGACACGATCCGTCCGCGGCCACGACCGGGTGCTGCTCGCCTCCGTGCTCGCCGCGGTCGCGCTGATCCCGGTGTCGATGTGGTGGGTCGGGCTGGAGGCCGCGGTGCTGTGGTCCGACCGGACGTGGCAGCTCGCGGTCGACCTGCTGGCCCAGCTCTGGCCGCCGACGACCGGCGTCAGCGGGTTCGGCGAGTTGGTGGAGCTGAGCGCGGTCACGCTCGCGATGTCCGTGCTCGCGATCGTCGTGGCGTTCGGCGGTGGGGTGCTGCTCGCGTTCCCGGCGGCGAACATGTCCCGCATGGGCAGGCGGGGCACCGGGAGCCGGGCGAGCCGGGCCGGGCGGGTGGCCACGCTGGTCCTGAGCCGGGGGGTCCTCATCGTGCTGCGCGCGATCCCGCCCCCGGTGTGGGCGCTGCTGTTCCTGTTCGTGCTGTACCCCGGCATCCTGCCCGGCGCGCTCGCGCTCGGCGTCTACACCATGGGTGTCCTCGGCAGGCTGATGGCCGAGGCGGCGGAGAACCTGGACGGCAGGCCGCTGCGCGCGCTGCGCGCCCAGGGCGCGTCGGAGCCGCAGGTGTTCTGTTACGGGGTCATTCCGTCGGCGTGCGCGAAGTTCGTCGCCTACGGGCTGTACCGGTGGGAGGTGACCATCCGGGAGACCGTGGTCGTTGGCGTCGTCGGCGCGGGCGGCCTCGGTCTGCTGCTGGACCAGCAGCTCGCCACCTTCGACTACGGGGCGACGGTGGCGACGCTGCTGGCCATGATCGTGCTCACGCTGGTCGTGGACGTCATCAGCGCGCTGGTTCGGCGCTCCCTGCGCTGATCGGAGTCCTCACCAGGCGACCGGCACGCTGGTGGGCGCGTTCAGCATGGAGCCCACCGTCCAGGTCAGTTCGCTGATCGGCTTCTCCAGCCGCAGGGTCGGGAACCGGGCGGCGAGCTGCCCGAACGCCGCCGCCAGTTCCGCTCGGGCCAGCGGCGAGCCGAGGCAGAAGTGCGTTCCGTGCCCGAAAGCCAGGTGCGGCACCGATTCCCGGCCGGGGTCGAAGGTCGAGGCGTCGGCTCGGGCGGCCGGATCGAAGTTGGCCAGGTGCAGGCTGACGAAGATCTGTTCGCCCGCGGCGATGTGGTGTCCCGCGACGTCCATGTCCACTTTGGCCCACCGGAACAGCCCGGTGTCGATCGGGGTCTGGTGGCGCAGCACCTCGTCGGCCACCTGGCCCGCGTCGACCTCGCCGGACGCCAGGCGCGACCACTGGCCCGTGTCCAGCAGGGCCATCACGCCGCGGGTGATGGCCTTGAGCGTGGTCTCGTTGCCCGCCACCAGTAGCAGCACCACGGTGGCCACCAGTTCGTCCTCGGTGAGTGCGTCCTGCCCGTCCCGCGCGCGGATCAGGTAGGACAGCACGTCCTCCCCCAGGTCGTCTCGGCGTTCGGCGACCAGGCGGTGCATGTAGGCATACATCTGGTCGACCGCCGCGCCGATCTCGTCGGAGGTGTAGGCGGTCATCGCGGTGAACACGTGCGACCAGTGCCGCAGGTGCTTCTGGTCCTCCTGCGGCACGCCGAGGAGCCTGCAGATCACCCTGGTGGGCAACGGCATCGCGAGGGCCTCGACCAGGTCCAGCGGGGACCCCGCCGCGGCCATCTCGTCGAGCAGGGAGGACACCAGGTCCTCGATGTCGGGGACCAGCACCCGCACCCGGCGCGGGGTGAACGCCTGGGCGGCGAGCTTGCGCAGGCGCGTGTGGTGCGGGGGATCGATGACGACCATGTTGGCCCGGCTGTTCGTCGCCGCCGGGTCGATCATGTTGCTGAACCGGCTGGGGTCGGAGAGCACTTCCCGGGCCAGTGCGTCGGAGCCGACCAGCCAGGCCCGCGTCCCGCCGGGGCCTACCACCGGCAGCAGCGGATTGTCCCGAATCATGTCGAGGAGCAGCGGATCAGGTTTGCCCTCCGGGGTCACCGGTCGCGGGAACTCAAGGATTTCCGTGGTGCTCATCGACGTCTCCATGCTGGCGCGCGGGCCGCGGTCGGTGGATGGTCAGGGCTGCGGGACGAAGCTCGGATCAGGGCGCTCCCAGGCGAGGTCGAGGGCGGCGAGCAGGCGGGCGGCGAGCTGGTCGGCGGTGAGGCCGGCGTCGGCGAGCAACTCGGATCGCTTCGCGTGTTCGAGGAAGCGCTGCGGCACCCCGAAAGTACGCAGGACCGTGTCGATGTCGTTGTCGTGCATCAGCCTGCCGACCGCGTCCCCGACGCCGCCGCACCGGCCGTTGTCCTCCACCACGCCCACCAGCCGGTGGCGGCGGGCCGGGTCGAGCAGCGCGGGGTCGAGCGGGTAGACCCACCGGGGGTCCACGACGGTGACGCCGACGCCGTGTCCGGCGAGCAGCGCCGCGGCGCCGACGCAGACCTCGGCCATCGCGCCGACCGCGACCAGCAGGACGTCCTGCGCGCCACTTCGGTGCAGCACGTCCATGGTGCCGATCCGGTCCAGCGCGGGCAGATCGGTCGCCACCACGCCCTTCGGGTAGCGGACCAGGCTGGGCCCGTCGCCGATGGCGAGCGACTCGCGGAACAGTTCCCGCAGCCGCGTGCCGTCGCGAGGTGCCGCGACCCGCAACCCCGGCACGATCTGCGCCAGCGACAGGTCCCACATGCCGTTGTGGCTCGCACCGTCGTCGCCGGTGACCCCGGCCCGGTCCAGCACGAAGGTCACCGGCAGCCGGTGCAGTGCGACGTCCATCAGCAACTGGTCGAAGGCCCGGTTGAGGAATGTCGCGTACACCGCGACGACCGGGTGCAGCCCGCCGAGCGCGAGCCCGGCCGCCGAGGTGACGGCGTGCTGCTCGGCGATGCCGACGTCGAAGACCCGCTCCGGGAACCGCTCGGCGAACCGGGCGAGCCCGGTCGGGTGCAGCATCGCCGCGGTGATCGCGACGATGTCCGCGCGCTCGGCGCCCGCGGCGCACAGTTCGTCGGCGAACACCGATGTCCAGGACGGACCGGATTTGGCCTGTTGCACGCCGGTCACCGGGTCGAACGGGCCGGGGCCGTGCAGGCAGTCCTCGGCGTTGCGCTCGGCGGGCGCGAACCCGCGGCCCTTGGTGGTGACGCAGTGGACGATCACCGGCCCGCCGAACGAGCGGGCCCGGCGCAGTGCCAGCTCCACGCAGGCGAGGTCGTGTCCGTCGACCGGGCCCAGGTACTTGATCCCCAGATCCTGGAACATCGCCTGGGGGGTGAGCAGGTCCTTGAGGCCGCGCTTGAGCCTGCGCAGCACCTGGTATGCCGCGGTTCCCACGCCAGGGGCCCTGGGCACGGTCGCCTTCACCGCCGCCAGCATCCGCTCGTAGCGTCGCGACATCCGCAGTGCGGCGAAGTGCTGCGCCAACGCGCCGGTGGTCGGTGCGTAGGACCGGCCGTTGTCGTTGACGACGATGACCATCGGGCGATCCCGTGCCGCGCCGATGTTGTTGAGCGCCTCCCAGGCCATCCCGCCGGTGAGCGCGCCGTCGCCGATGACCGCGACCACCACGCGGTCGTGTTCGCCGCGCAGCCGGTGTGCCTTGGCCAGGCCGTCCGCATAGGACAGTGCGGTCGAGGCGTGGGAGTTCTCGATCACGTCGTGCTCGGACTCGGCCCGGCTCGGATAGCCGGACAGCCCGTGCCGCTGGCGCAGCGCGCCGAAGCCCGCCTTGCGCCCGGTGAGTAGCTTGTGGACGTAGGTTTGGTGCCCGGTGTCGAACAGGATGGGGTCGTGCGGGGACCGAAAGACGCGGTGCAGCGCGATGCTCAACTCCACGCAGCCCAGGTTCGGCCCCAGGTGTCCGCCCGTGCGGGAGACGGCGTCCACCAGGAAGGCCCGGATCTCACCGGAGAGCACCGCGAGTTCGTCGGCGGTGAGCGCGGCCAGGTCGGCGGGCCCGCGCACCCGGTCGAGCAGTGTGTCGGCGTCCGCTCCCGTGTCCGGCACATGCTCGATCCCGGTGTTCGCAGTCATCTCCGAGGACCCCCATCCAGGCTTCGACGAATCGCGCACTGCTCTCCGCGGCGGCAACGATACAATGTTCTTACAACTTGTGGAATACGGGAACAACTGCGGTCCGCTGTCAAGGGCACTACATTCGTGACCGGCCGACCACTCTCGGAGGAGACGTACATGGACCGCTTCGACGTGATCGTCATCGGCGGCGGCCAGGCGGGCCTCGGCATGGGATACCGGCTCGGCCAGGCCGGACTGGACTTCGTGATCCTCGACGACCACGCGCGCACCGGGGACAACTGGCGCGACCGCTGGGACTCGCTCGAACTGTTCACCCCCCGCCCCTTCGCCCAGCTTCCCGGCCTCGAACTGCCGCGGACAGTGCCGTTCTATCCGACCAAGGACGACGTGGCGGCTTACCTGAGGCGCTACCGGGAGCACTTCGCGCTGCCGGTGCGCGACGGGTTCACCGTGACCCGACTGGCCCGCGACGGCGGGACCTTCACCGTGTCCAGCGCATCGGAGACCCTGGTCGCCGACCAGGTGGTGATTGCCACCGGCCCGTTCCACACACCCCGGGTCCCGGAGTTCGCCGATCGGCTCGACGCCGCGGTCTGGCAAGGGCACTCCTCCACCTACCGCAATTCGGCCGGAGTCCCCGGCGAGACGGTGCTCGTCGTCGGCGGCGGCAACTCGGCCGCCCAGATCGCCGAGGAACTGGCCGCGGACCATCAGGTGACCATCGCCACCGGCGGCAGGATCGGCTTCGCCCCCAAGACGATCTTCGGTGCCAGCCTGTTCCGGCTCATGGACCTGACCGGGTTCCTGCGCGCGGACAAGGACGCGCGGTTCTCGCGACTGGCCCGCCCGTACGCGGACACCGTGATCGGCCGCGGACTGCCCCGGCTGGTGAGGCGCAAGGTGATCACGCAGGTGCCGCACCGGGTGAACGACTGCGTCGGCGGCGAGGTGGTCTTCGCCGACGGTTCCCGGCAGCGTTACGACAGCGTGCTGTGGGCGACCGGGTTCCGGCCCGACTACCCCTGGATCACCGTTGCCGACGCACTGACCGACGCCGGGGAGCCGAACCAGAACCGCGGCGTCTCCCCGGTACCCGGCCTGTTCTGGGTCGGCCTGCCGTGGCAGAGCAGGCTGAACTCGGCGCTGATCAACGGCGTGGCGGCCGACACCGCCGAGTTGGTGGCCCGCGTCGTCGACCGCGAACACGCTTCCTGACCCGACCCCTTACCCCTCGCCCCACGGCCTGCTAACGTCACCGGCGATAGCCAATTCTCCATGAACTACTGGAGTAAGCCAATGAGTGCCGTAGCAGGCCGGACTGTCCGACTCACCTCCCTGTCCCGCGGGGCGGGGTGCGCGTGCAAACTGCCGCTGGCGAAGCTGGAGAGCATGTTCGCCTCGCTCGGCGGCGGTCTACAGGCCGCGTCCGGCGACCTGCTGATCGGCGCGCTGGAGGGCGACGACGCGGCCGTGCTGCGGCTGGACGACGAACGGGCGCTGGTCCTGACGACGGACTTCTTCACCCCGATCGTCGACGATCCGTTCGACTGGGGGCGAATCGCCGCCGCCAACGCGCTCTCCGATGTCTACGCGATGGGCGGCAAGCCGCTGATCGCGGTCAACCTCACGGCCTGGCCGGGCGAGGACCTGCCGATGGAGATGCTCGCCGACGTGCTGCGCGGCGGCGCCGAGGTCGCCTCGGGCGCGGGCTGCTTCGTCGTCGGCGGCCACACGATCGACGACCCGATTCCGAAGTACGGCATGGCAGTCGTCGGCCTCGCCCACCCCGACCGGCTGTTCTCGATCGACCGGGTCGCCCCCGGCGACCAGCTCATCCTGACCAAATCCATCGGCACCGGGGTCATCTCCACCGCGATCAAGAACGAGGGCGCCGACCCCGACACCGTGCGCGCCGCGATCGAGTCCATGACGACCCTCAACGCGAACGCCGCCGAGGTCGCGCTCGCCGCGGGCGTGTGCGCCGCCACCGACGTGACCGGGTTCAGCCTGGTCGGCCACCTGCACCGGATGCTGCGCGCCAGTGGGGTGGCGGGCACCGTGTACGCGAACTCCGTGCCGCTGCTGCCCGGTGCGCTGGCCGCGATCGGGGACGGGTTCGTCCCCGGCGGCACCCGCGCCAACATGTCCCACCTGGCCGATTTCGTCGATGTCGACCCGGACGTCCCGGCAGACCTCGCCGTACTGATGCACGACGCGCAGACCTCCGGCGGCCTGCTGCTCGCAACGCCCGGCGACGACCCCCGGCTGTTCGACGCACTCGTCCGCGCGGGGGTACCCGCGGCGCGGGTCGGCACGGTCGCCGAGGGACAGCCGGGTCGGGTCACCGTCCGCGCGTCGGAATGACCACCTGGCCGCACTCGGAGTGAAGTGAGGGGATCAATGAGCATCATCTCGCCGGACAAGACGGGGGCGGGCTTAGCCGGGCGGCGGGCTCCGTCGGCCTACCGTCAACCGTCCACTGTAGATGGAGCGGAGAGCCTCGCCGCCGAGGTCGGCTCGGCGTTGGAACGGCGCTGGTCCGCGGAACGAACCCTGTTGGGCGAGATGTGCCACTACGCGCTGGTGCCGACGGGAAAACTCTTCCGCCCCACCCTGTTGCTGGAATCCGCCCTGGCGGTCGGCGGCGAGGTGAGCGCGGTACTGCCCGCCGCGGTCGGCGC
Source organism: Actinokineospora sp. (assembly GCF_052390155.1). Lineage (NCBI taxonomy): Bacteria > Bacillati > Actinomycetota > Actinomycetes > Pseudonocardiales > Pseudonocardiaceae > Actinokineospora > Actinokineospora sp. Next base: position 27,808 of record NZ_JBQTHF010000110.1, read on the forward strand.
CGAGTGCGGCCACGTGGCGAGCCTGATCCACGACGACATCATCGATGCCGACGACCTCCGCCGCGGCAGGCCCTCGGTGCAGCACAAGTTCGGCATCGGCGATGCCATCGTGGCGGGCGACGCGCTGATCTTCGATCTGTTCGCGGGCCTGGCCGACTGCCGGGTCACCGGAGTGCCCGACGATCGGGTGGTCTCGGCGCTGGACGCCGTCGCCCGCGCGGGCCTGGACCTGTGCCGCGGGCAGAGCCTGGAATCCGAACTGTCCAGGGAACTGCGCTTCGACGCCGAGGGTTACCTGACCGTGGCCCGGCTCAAGACCGCCGCGTACTTCCGCGGCGCCTGCCAGAGCGGCGCGCTGCTCGGCGGGGGCACCGAGGCCATGGTGGCCGCCCTGGGCTCCTACGGGGACAATCTCGGCCTGGCGTTCCAGATCCACGACGACCTGCTCGCCTACGTCAGCACCAGCGAGAACACCGGCAAGCCGGGCACCAGCGACATCCAGAACGCCCGGATGACGCTGCCGGTCATCCTCGCTCACGACGCGGGCGACGACGCCGATCGGGCCGCCCTCCGCGCGGCGATGTCCGGGGGCGACATCGGCCAGGCACTGGACTTCGTACGGAACCTGCTCGACCGGACGAACGCGCTCACCGCCGCGGCGCACGTCGCCCGCGAGTACGCCGAGAAGTCCCGCGCGGCACTGGCGGCACTGCCCGAGAGCGCGAGCCGCGACCGGCTGGGGTGGATCGCCGACCTGGTGATCGCCCGCGATCACTGAGTCCGACCGAACTGGGGAAACGCCCGTGAAGCGTGTGCTGCTGGCCAAGCCGCGCGGCTACTGCGCCGGTGTCGATCGAGCCGTGATCACGGTGGAGAAGGCGCTGGAGACCTACGGTCCGCCGGTGTATGTGCGCAAGGAGATCGTGCACAACA